>DAHVFL010000134.1 GCA_027316975.1 Chloroflexota bacterium
GCTTTGTCAGGTAGTTTGCGATGGCCGGGCCATCGTCCAGCTCTACGCCTGGAAATTGTTCGGCCTCGATATCGCCTTCGTGTTCGACGGCTTTATCCGCCAGCGTCCCGCGCAAAATATAATAGATGTACATCGTCGTTGCCCTCACTGCTATATTATGTTAGCCAGCCCTTATCATAACCTAAACGACGAGAGATGTCACCCGTTTATGATGCTCTGAAGAATGACCAGAGTCCTAAAAACAGCATGAAATACGTTGAATTGCATGATGGCTTGTGGTATACTCCTACATAGAGAAGATATAGAAAAGTTGTCCTGGAACGCTCGTCGCGTCTCTTGCGCTTACCGGTTTGCCGTACTCTGATAGCCTGCCAGGAGCTGGTATACATGCCCTTCATACTCATTATTTTGTTCGCATTCGCGCTGCTTGTTACGTGCGCGGGCTTTTTTCTTTCCTTCAAATCACGTTCCCATACTCAAAAAGCAACGTTTGCGCAGCCCCGCGCCCGCTCAGGGCAGCGTGTCATGGATACCAGACGCAGGGTGGAGGGGATATCTCGCGTCGGGCGTAGCGAGCGCGTAGTGGGCAACCGCTCGAATCCCGCGCTTTCCATCTCTTCTTTGGGAGAGCGGGTGGGATGGCGACAGACGGGAGAGCCTGCTCCCTTCACATTAGTAGTAATCGTTGCCGTGTCGGTATTTGTGCTTGGTTTGTTCGCGTTCAATTTTGTCATGCCGCGTAACGCGGTGTTTAACCTGACCTGGCTTTCCAATAGTGCTTCCAGTGCTTCGCAGCCTCAATCAACCCCGCCAGCCAGTCAGCAGAAGCAGTACAGGGCATCGCAGAATCTGGTGCGTATCGGGCAGCTTGATCCAGCACAATATAACTCGTCGTCGGATTATAACCTGTGGGCTTTATCAGCCTGCTCACCGGCGGCTATTGCCGAGGTTATTAACGCCTACGGGCATAATTACCGCGTCGCCGATATTTTGAAAGTGGAGGCATCGATCAATGAGATCAGCCCTACTCTGGGGTTGCTTGAAGACGTTGGCCTTGCGCGCACGATGTCGAAGTTTGGCTTCAAGACAGCCTGGGGATACAACTTATCTTACGACCAGGTGGTTGCTACGGCGAACCGGGGCGAGCCGGTGATTGTAGGCTGGCCGCCGGCCCGGTATAAGGGTGGACACCTGGTGGTCGTGATTGGCGGTAATAGCCAGACGGTCTTCATTGCTGATTCCTCTATCTTTAACCGCCGTTCGTTGAGTCGCGCCCAGTTTATGAAATGGTGGGCCGGCTATTCAGCCGTTGCTACCCCACTGTAAAACCGTTATTCCTTACTTTCTTTTTCTTCTTCCGGCACGTAGAGTTTGATTCTGCGGAATGCTTCCGCGTAGTGCATCTCCAGGCCCTTTTTCTCTTTTGCTTCCCTGGCGGTACCCTCGGCCCAGCTTTTAATCATATCGAGCATGTTCGTGTCCGGCTCGAACTGGGTAGCGTGACATTGCAGCCCCCTGGCCTTGAGTTCAATCACTTCGCTGATATCGATATAGGTATTGACCCTGTCAGAGAAGAAGAGGTAGAGTTCATGTACCTGGTAGGGCAGCAAACCTTCCGCCAGCAGTTCGCGGTAAGAGCGCGGGTTGCCAACGGCGGGAAAGATGGCGTCCAGCACGATATTGCCTGTGGCGCGGTGGTCGGGATGGTTAAGGTAAGCGGTATCACCGGGCTTTTCATCGGGATCGGGCGCGAAGATATGCTGCGACGGGTCGTGCGTGACGACGACACGCGGGCGATATTTGCGGATCAGGCGCACCAGTGACTTGCGCGCAGCCTCGCTATTGGTGAGATGCCCATCGGGGTAACGCAAAAATTCTACCGCCTGCACTCCCAGCGTTTCGCAGGCCATACGCTGCTCCTGCTCGCGTGTCAGCATCAAATCGGTATCGACCAGGTCGGGTATTTCGCTTCCTTCCGCGCCATCGGTCATGACCACCCATACAACTTTTTTGCCCTGCTTCGCCCATAGCGCGCTGGTGCCGCCCGCGGCAAAATCATCATCATCGGGATGCGCGCCAATCACCATCGCTTCACACGCCGGCGTCTTTTCAACCTGAAGCGCGCCAGGAGCTTTTCTATCTGCCATGTGTAAGAACCTCTTTCATAATCAAGTTACAGTGCGTTCAGTATAGACAGCGTGGGAATCGGATGTCAAGCTGCCAGAGCCGGCATGTAAAACTTGTCAGCCCCCGGTTCTTGAGCTAAGCTATGAGTGAGATACAAATGTGATAGACCTTTGAGAAGGTGACACCATGAAAGAAACTCAAGAAACGGCAACTACTGCCTCAACTACACAAACGACTCCTGATACAAGAAATGAGCAAAACCCCCCGGCTGTTCTGCCGCGCATTGTGATTGTGGGAGCGGGCTTTGGTGGCCTCAAGACTGCCCAGGCTCTGAGCCGCGCCAATGCGCGCGTCACGGTGATTGATCGGCAGAATCATCACCTTTTCCAGCCATTGTTGTACTGGGTTGCTACGGCTGGCCTATCGCCCGCGGATATCAGCTCGCCCATTCGCTCGATCTTGCGCAGGCAAAAGAATACTGAAGTGGTGATGGCAGAGGTGACGGGCATTGACCTGGCGCAGCAGCGCGTGCTGATGGGAGAACATGCTGTGTCATACGATTACCTGGTGTTGGCGACCGGGGCGCATGACAACTACTTCGGACATCCCGAATGGGAGAAGTACGCGCCGGGCCTGAAAACAATTGTTGACGCAACCTCTATCCGCCGCCAAATCTTGCTGGCTTTTGAAGCAGCCGAAGTCGAAACCGACCCGCAGAAAATCCGGTCGCTGCTGACCTTTGTGCTGGTGGGGGCGGGACCGACGGGCGTTGAAATGTCCGGCGCGATCGCGGAACTGGCGCATAAAGCCTTGACCTCCGATTTCCGGCACATTGATACCAAGTCATCACGCATCCTACTGGTTGAGGCCGCGCCGCGAATCCTGGCTACATTTCCAGAGTCGCTGGCCCGTAAATCAAAACGTAAGCTTGAGCGCATGGGCGTTGAGGTGCGCGAAGGCAGTCCCGTCGAACAGGTCGATGAGCATGGAGTCGTGGTCGGTGGAGAATATATCGAGGCGCACAACATCATATGGAGCGCGGGCGTGTCTGCCTCCCCAGCTGGAAAATGGCTGGGCGCGGACGTAGACCGCGCCGGCCGCGTCAAAGTAGAAAGCGACCTGTCCGTTCCCGGCTATCCCAATGTGTTTGTGATCGGCGACACGGCCAGCGTCACGCAGAAAGGCAAGCCGCTCCCCGGCGTCGCTCCCGTCGCCATGCAGGCAGGACGCTATGTAGCCTCGCTCATTCTGCAACGCATAGCAGGAAAAGAGCCGCACAAGCCATTTCACTACCTGAATAAAGGGAACCTCGCTACAGTCGGACGTTCCTACGCGCTGGTTGACCTGGGCAAAATGAGAATGACCGGCTTTCTGGCCTGGGTGATATGGCTGGTGGTACACATCTTCTACCTGATAGGCTTCCGCAACCGCATCATCGCGCTTTTCCAGTGGGCCTGGACGTACCTGACGTATCATCGCGGAGCGCGGCTGATTACACAGGAGCGCAACCCGCAATAAAACAGAGAGCAAGTTTCCTGATGGATACTTGCTCTCTGTTATCAGGTTCGATGAGTCTTGACCTGGTTTGACCCGAGTTTCGAAAAGTCCTGCGTTGCGAGTCGTTTAATTTGCCATCGATGCTTTATCATGTTAAGATAGGGGCAAATAAAGATACGGCTAAAGTATCATTGGAGTGGTGTATGCAACAGTCTGATGTGAACGATCTCATACTGAGTGTGTCTAAACCCATTAGATGGGTTATTCCTGAGTCAATCAGAACCGAACATGCAACTAATCTTGTTGTTCAGCAACGAGGTTCTGAGTTTACGCTCCTCTTTTTTGAGGTAGAAGCGCCTCTTTTCACAGGCACGCCAGAAGAGCAGGCTGAGCAATATAAAGACATGCAAGAAGTAATAGCAAAGTGCGTTGCGAAAGTTGTTATGAGTACTGAGAACACTACAGAAGCTACAAACAGCCTCATAGAGAGCATAAATCGGTTCAACATGATGCTTCAAGCAGTGAAAGGACAGGAGAATGCAACTACAGGCACTTCAGAACAAACCAGGTAACCCGCTTTTTGGACATTCAATCAATGAGTACTTTGTTCCCATCAAAAGAAACTTTGTAAGGCTACAAGACATTGTACCGATTTCAGTTGGTAGCAATGCTCAATTTGTGGAAACAACGGATTCATTAGTTTCTCTTGGAAAACAACAGGCTCTTAGTTTAGTTGAAACCTTGACTAGATTAAAGGCGCATGACGAATTGGCGATTTATCCTATCATTACTATCCTCGAACCTTTTTTTGAAGTAACTGAACTGGATTTAGGTATGCGACCAATACCATCTGAAAGAATTATCGGTAGGGATTTAGTTAGAGGGACCACACAACCAGAGGTTACTGATGTACGAGAAGAATCATTCTTCCGTTTTTTAGATGAATTGGAGGCTGGGGCATACTCAGCGGATGATGCAACAACTGAAGAGTAAGCGCCATCTTCGTTACTGCGGAATGATGTAGTAAATGGTAGACGGAAAGCATAGTTTATTTGTAGACACCTCCGGCTGGATTGAAGCATTTGGCAGGGATAACGACTTTCATCAAAGAGCGAGAGATATACTGACCCAGGCCAGAATTAGAGGTCGTCCGATAATTACGACAAACTATATTATTCTTGAGTTTATAAGCAATGCTTGCAAAAAGTGTAAATTATCTCGTGAAGGCCTGTTTCTGGCTTATGAAGAGATTACAAAGTTACACGGTATTGATATTGTCCATATTAACCTGGAAATTCACGATGCAGAAATTAGCCGCCTCCGTAAATGGTTAGATAAAAAATGGAGCCTGGTTGATGCCACGAGTTTTAATATCATGCGTCAACGTGGGATAACCGAAGCGCTTGCAAAAGATGGTCACTTTCATGAAGCCGGATTCATCGAGTTGCTGGGTAAATCCTATGTCTGACGGTAGTATCTGCTGCTAGCGCAATCTCCCACAATATGCTATACTCCAATTCACCACACAGTAACAGAAATTCATGCATACTAAAGAATGTGCCAGGGATAGACTATGTTTTACGATCATACAAAAATATTTGTGAAGGCGGGTGATGGGGGTAATGGCTCTATTCACTTTCGCCGGGAAAAGTTCGCCCCTCGTGGTGGGCCGGATGGCGGCGATGGAGGGAAGGGTGGCAGCCTTTATATCGAGGCTACCACCGACCTGAATACGCTGGTGGACTATCGCTACCGCCAGCATTTCAAGGCGACGCCGGGCGAGGCGGGCGCGCGCCAGAAGATGCACGGAGCAGCCGGGGAGGACACCACACTCTATGTCCCCTGTGGCACCGTTGTGCGCGATGGCGAAAGCGGGGAGCTTATCGCCGATTTAGTGGAAGCAGGTCAGAATGTGATGGTGGCGCGCGGCGGACGTGGCGGTCTGGGCAATGTGCATTTCGCTACTTCGACCCACCAGGCGCCGCGTGAGGCGCAGAACGGCGAGCCGGGCGAAGAACGCTGGATCATGCTGGAACTGCGCCTGATAGCTGACGTGGGACTGGTGGGCTATCCCAACGCGGGTAAATCAACCCTGCTTTCCGTTGTCACGGCGGCGCGCCCCAAAATTGCCGATTACCCGTTTACCACGCTTACGCCCAACCTGGGCGTGGTGGCAGTTGGTCAACCGGGCAGTGGCGATGAATTTGGCTTCGTGCTGGCCGATATTCCGGGACTGATCGAGGGCGCGGCCCAGGGTATCGGGTTGGGTCACGAGTTTTTGCGCCATGTGCAGCGCACGCGCCTGTTGTTGCATGTGCTTGATGGAGCGTCGCTCGATCGCGATCCCTGGCAAGATTTCCTCGCCATCAACAAAGAACTGCACAACTATGATGAACTCCTGGCAACGCGCCCGCAGGTGGTCGTTTTCAATAAGATGGACCTGGCCGAGGCGCAGGAACGCTGGCCCGAACTCAAGGCGAAGGCGGAAGAGCAGGGATATCCCGCGTTCGCCATCTCAGCAGCCGCGCACCAGGGGACCGAAGAACTCATGGCTTTTGCCGCGAAGCGTTTGCTTGAGATCAAACGCGACGAGGAGGAGCGCGCCGCTTCCCAGGTTGTGCCGGATATGGATGGCACCGTCCTGCGCCCGCAGCCGGTCGATGCCTTCACCGTCACTAAAGTTGAGGGGGTCTATATCGTGAGCGGCAAACGGGTGGAACGCACGGTCAGTATGACCAATCAGGACAGCGACGAGAGCATGGACCGCCTGCAAGTGACCCTCTCAAAAATGGGCGTCACTAAAGCGTTGGAGGAGGCAGGCGTCAAAGCCGGCGACCGCGTGCGTTTCGGCAAGGTTGAATTGTACTGGGGCGAATAAAAATTCGCTTGTAGGGACGCGATTTATCGCGTCCTCCTTCTGTGCGAAATGATCTGGGTGATCTGAGAACACATAGGAGGACGCGATAAATCGCGTCCCTACAAGCGTAAGCAGATTACCGAATTTCATTGTACACAAGCAATGTGATAGTGATATACTTGGGTATGATGCTATTGCGTGTAGTGTCGATAGAGCCGTACCCCTTATTTATACACGAGACAAGCGACGGAATGCGAGAAAGCCGCCTTTATGGGAGAGACACTGAACCTGCAATTTGGGTGTCGCGAGGATGGCAGCTTTGAATTACAGGTGAAAGAAAGTTGGTCGGGGCATAGTGTCAAAGGTGACTTTGTAGCGCCGTACAATTCCCGGCAACTGGCTGGCCTGCTAAAAAAGCTGAATACGTTGGAGAGTGACGACCATGAGTTGCGTGAGATTGGTCAGCGGCTGTTTCAAGCGCTTTGCGGCACGCCGGCGAATGGAGCCAGAGCCAGCACGCTCGCTTCCGTAGAACACTCGGTTCAGGCGATGTTGCGCAGCGTGATTCAGCGCACGCTGCGGCGGCGTGGCACCGTTGCGCTCACGCTTAGTTTTGCGGCAGGATGTGACGAATTTGTCGCGTATCCCTGGGAATTGCTGCATAACGGCGAGCATTTCTTGCTGGCATCGGGTGTCTTTACGCTCACACGCGCGCTGTTGCGGCCCGATCTGCCCTCGCAGTGCGAATTGCCCATCTATCCACCGCTGCGCGTCCTCTATATCGGTTCATCGCCCTCTGATTGTCTACCACTGGAAACCGAGCAGAGCTTTGAAAGCCTGCAACGTGGCCTCTCTTCGTTGATCGAAGAAGGACAGGTAGAGTTGAACAGGCTGGAACCGCCCACCTTCGATGAACTGGTGCGCTACCTCAACTCTGCCGGGGGCGCGAGCGCATTTGATGATCAGGAGACAACCATTCCCTGTTACGTCATACACTACGACGGGCATGGCGCGTTCGGGCGACTCTGTCCGGCGGATACTTGTGATGAATTGAATGGCGCTGATGTGCGTAAATGTAGCGCGTGTTCGACGCCGCTGGGCAAAGTCAAGCCGCAGACGTATTTATGTTTTTGTGACGACGAGGGGCGCAACAGGTATATCGGCACCGCCTCGCTGCGCGAATTGTTTGTCAGCACCGATGTGCGCCTGGCGGTCTTCTCGGCCTGTGAAACCGCGCGTTTTCAGGAGAATGGGCATCATAAACACCGGCGCGCCGCCGTGGATGCCACGCTGGCGACCGCGCTGGTCATGGCGCAGGTGCCTGCGGTGGTAGCCATGCCCTTTTCTGTCCAGGATGACCTCAGCCCCATCTTTACCTATCATTTCTATGATGCCGTCGCGCACGGGCGCACGCTTGAAGAGGCGCTGGCGCGCGCTCGCCAGGCTATGCTGCCCATCAAACAAAATAGCTGGTTTGTGCCGGTGCTCTATCGCCACGTGGTAGAGGGCGCGGAAAGCCCCGTTGCGCTGCTGGCAGGACGCGATGAACCACTGGAACACGATCATCCCCTGTCGCATCTGAGCGCAACCAGTACGTTTGTCGGGCGCGAGCGAGAGATTGAGGAATTGTCTGCCTGGTTCGAAGAGACGGCGCGTGGCACACATAAAAGAGCGAAGCCGAGAATTCATCACCTTGCGCTAACCGGCCCGGCTGGTATCGGCAAGAGCGAACTGGCTTTTGAGACGGCGCGGCGCAACGAAGAGAAGTTTCCGGGCGGCATCATTGGGCTTTCGTTGCAGGGCGGCAAAGCGCTGGGAGAAGCCTTGCTCGAAATAGCGCATAACCTGCATATTCACCAGAAAGCCATGAATACTACCGATACCGGCCATTGCGAGCGCACTGTGCTGAACGCCTATCGCGGGCTGGCAAATCGCGACCTGGCCTGCCTGCTGCTGTTGGATGGCTTTGAAGAGGTGCAGCAAAGCGCCGAGATCGGCCACTGGTATCGCTTCCTGTGCGCCTTACCGGAACAGGTAATCGTGATGCTCACCTCGCGCTCCAATCCATCAACCATCGCGGCCTTAGAAGGAGCGTCCTGTCGCTGGTACGAATATCCTGTCGGGAAAATGGCGAGCAGCGACATACTCAAACTTTTCGCCGAACTGGCCGCCGGGAGCGGGCTTGACGAGCGCATCCACCTGTCGGAGCCGAACCAGCAGGCCATTTTGCAGGAAATCTGTACCCTGCTCGATGGCTACCCACTGGGGGCGCAGCTTATCTTCGGCACGGCTCGTCCTATTCACGGCAGAGTGTACGCGCCGGAAGCTGCAACCCGTTCGTTGGAAGAGGTGCGCGACGAATTGCGCGAGGCTCTGCCGGAAGGTATGTCGGCTTTGCTGGATATTGCCTACCGTCGCCTGTCGTCGCCGGCGCAACTGCTGCTGCCGTACCTGGCGGCATTCAAGTTGCCGTTCAGTCACCAGCAAATCGTGATGCTGGTGGCTCCCGAATCTCCGGCTTCGGCGCGCGCGCTTGGGCGTATGGAACACGAGCATTATCTGCAAGGAAACTCCCAGGAAGCGGTGGATGCGGGGCAGACCGCCGCGTCCGCTATTCCATCGGAACTGGAGAGAAGCTGGCGAGGGGCGCGTGACGAACTGGTGCAAACATCCTTTCTCCAGTTTGATGGCCGCGTCTACACTATCCACGCGCAGGTGCGCCACTTCGCGCTGTCGCATCTCTCACAGGAAGAGCGGCGGCGCGTGCATCGCGTGGTTGCCACCTACTATAGCAGCCTGCCGCAGCCCAGCCCGGAGGAATGGTTCGCCGCCTTTGAACATCTCGAAGACGCGGGTGAAGCGCAGGACTTGCAGAAAGCGATCCACTTGATTGTGCGGGCCGCGACTGCGTTGCACACGCGAGGATACGCCTCGTCACTGCGGGTCATATTGCGCCGGGCGGAAACATACGCGCTCAGTCTCGGCGACCTTTCCGGTGAAGGACTGGTGCAATATTGCCTCGGCGCGATCCTGCGCCAGCTGGGCAAGTACGCCGAGGCGCTGGGCTGCCTCACGCGCAGCTTGACGCTGCATCGCCAGCAGGGCGAGCGGGACGAGGAAGCCTGGGCGCTTTTTGAACTGGCGATGTTGTTCCGCGAGGAGGGCCAGTACGCGCAGGCGGAGCAGCACGCTCACATGGCGATTCGCCTGTTCCGCGAAGCCAATGACCCGCGAGGGGTAGCCTGGATGCAGACGGTGCTGGGTGAGGTCAGCCGCGGTCATGGCTATTATTATGATGCGCTTGGACATTTCGAACTGGCCCTGGCAACATTTCGCGGCCTGCCCAATGAAGACGGGTATCCCTGGACACTGCGTGATCGCGGCACCGTCTACGAAGCTCTGGGCAGTTATGCCGAGGCGACGGCGGACTTTGAAGAGAGCCTGCGCCTGTTTAACACGCTTGGCTCGCGTTTCGGGCAGGCCTGGGTGCTCACCGACCAGAGCGCCATTTATCTCGACCATGCCGAATTTCAACGCGCTGTTGCCGCCTGTAATGAGGCGCTGACCATTTTCCGCGAACAGGGAGCAAAACGTGGCGAAGCCTGGACACTGCATCGCCTGGCCGACATCGCGCGCAAACAACATATATATGACGATGCGCGAGCCTATTGTATGCAGTCGCTGGCCCTGTTCAATGATCTGGGCGATCGTGTAGATACAGCGCGTATCACCAATGCGTTGGGAGCCATCTGCCTGGCGGAAGCCGAATACTCTGAAGCGAAGGAATATTTCGAACATGCGCGCGCTATTGCTCGCGAACAAGAATCGCGCCAGATCGAAGGACGAGCCTTGCGCGGGTTGGGGGATGTCGCGCGCGTCATGAGGCAATTTGGCGAAGCCGAGCGCTATTATGCCGAAGCGGATACGATTGCGCGGAGTCTCGATACTCCAGCCGATCTCTGCGCTGTACTCCACCGGCACGGCCAGTTGCATGAAATGCAGGGACACGACAAAGA
>DAHVFL010000135.1 GCA_027316975.1 Chloroflexota bacterium
GTTGTGAAGCTACGCATATGCCTGGTGTGCATGGTTGTGGCGGGCTGAAAATGGCTTCCATTGCCAGCAACAAGCCCAGGGAACAGGCGGCGATAAGCAGCGCGGCCAATAATAGTTTGAGCGCGAGTTTCGGCTTGATGACAAATAGCCTCAAAATGCTGCGCAGACCACCGGGCATAGCGCGTTTTACGGCGGTAAACAGTACAGGTAATCCTCCCAGCACGATGACCAGAAACGCGAGTACACCGCCGTAGGTGAATATATCGAAAGCGATGCCAACAACAGGATGGAGCCGCGCAACGGCATTAAATGGCTCGACGGGGTCGGCGACTCTTCCTATTGCCACGTACCCAACTCCGAAGAGGACAAAAGCGCAAAAGGTGGTTATCATCGAGCGACGGATGGTTTGCTGCATGTAGCCTCGTCCTCCTCTGTTATAGGGGAATAGATATTCCGCCAGCAAGCCCAGGATAGCCTCGCTAAACAGGGCAGGCCACTGGCAAATGACGCCAAAAGCGCCTTTTTGCTGGTAGGCGTCAAGGCAGCACTGACGAAAAACCTGGAGAGTTGATGTAGCGTACTCGTGGCGGAACTCGGCTGGTGCCATAGAGAGCAGCCAGCGATAGAGAGAGACGGAGAAAGATACGATCTTTGGCGTAGGGGATGTGTTCATTACTCTGCTCCCCCGTTTGATACTACTGATATCGAACCAGCTAATAGCGGTCTGCTGCGGGCAACTCTGAGCGCCTGTTCGAGTCGCTGCGTCTCGGCGAGGGCGACCTGTTGACCAAAGCTTGTCAGCTTGTAGTAGCGGCGGCGCTCGTCATCCAGCGCGGGATCAGGGCGTTCATCTGCCTCGACGATCAATCCATCGAGAAGCATGTGTTTGATGGAGCGATAAAGGGTAGTTGGCCCGATGCGCATTTTTCCCTCTGTATGCGCTGCAATCTCCTGCATGATGCTGTAGCCGTGCCGCTCGCCATCTGCCAGGGCAAGCAGGATGTGAAAAACGGCAGGCGTGAGCGGTAGCATGGCCTGCGGATCATTTTTAGCTGACGGCATTCCTGATACCTCTTAAAGTTTGCGATAGATATAACCGATGTGGGTATATTCAGCATGGTTATAGTAACATATCGGTTGTTGGCTGTCAATAGTCTTTATGCTGATGATTACTT
The DNA here is from genome assembly GCA_027316975.1 of Chloroflexota bacterium. Taxonomy (GTDB): domain Bacteria; phylum Chloroflexota; class Ktedonobacteria; order Ktedonobacterales; family Ktedonobacteraceae; genus CF-113. Next base: position 1,176 of record DAHVFL010000135.1, read on the forward strand.
ATACTTGACGAGAGATTCTTCGCTGCGCTCAGAATGACAGCCAAAGTGGTTCCATGAAGTTTGACAAAGTAGTAGGGACGCGATGAATCGCGTCCGTCTCGCCCCTGCTGCAACCTGGAAGGACGCGATGAATCGCGTCCCTACATTCACCATGAAGGATGGAGAGCCAAATTAAATCGCTCCTGTAAGCGCGTTAAGCTTCCCCGGCTGGTGAGTCGGGGTCAAGCCTCTTCAATGCGGTGGATATACGCTCTTGCAACGAAGGCGCTTTTTGATTCCAGAGCAGGCGGAAGTAGAGACTGCGCAGGAAATTCTTAATGATCCTTTCGCCACGTATTAGCGGTGAATAACAAAAACCAGTTCGGTGGCGTAGCTAAAGCGTTGGATTGACCAGGGTTGCCCGGCAATCAACTCGTTGAAATGGGACTCGTAGTTCGCTTCCATGTTCTTACCCTTGCCACCATGCCTGCCGCCGAGGCTGGCAGCCGGGAAGGAGACGACGAGGTGATCGGCCTGGATGCTTTGCAGCAGTCGCCGGCCCGCGTTTTTATCGACCTGCTCAAGGACGGGGATGGTTTTGAGCACGAAGGCCACATCGACTTTGTGGGCCGGACACTGCTGGATCACATCGCACACCATCGCCTCTCCGTCAACGCGCAGCAACGGGAAGCTGGCATTCAGAAAATCGATCATGTCCTGGTAGATGTCGCAGGCGTAGTAGCGCGCGCCTGGCGCGAGAGGCATCCAGGGGATAGCCAGTGGATTGAGGCCGCAGGCGATATCCAGGACCGAGTGGACAGGGGCGATATCCGCCAGTATCGCGGAATAAAAGCACGGCAGGAAGGGCAGGCGCTCGCGGGTAGAGGCATGGTGGCTCATGATCTCCCTGCACGTGGCTTGCAGGTGCGCCGGGTCTCCGGCCTGGGATGCCGACTGCAATGCTTCCAGCCAGCGAGCGTAGCGCGGCGTATTGTCTTGATAGGCTGCGCCGACCTGGTGCAGCTTGTTTTTGGTCGCTTTGATGGCTTCTTTGAGGCTGCGCCGCTTCTCCAGTTCGCCCGCGCCCAGCGAGCGGATGAACTCAGCATCGATATGCCGGTATTTTGCGCTGGCCTGGACCGCCTCAAGAAGTTGTTGCAGTGGTGGCTGTATCGAGTGGGGCATGTTGTTCTTCCCTCAAACGCGCGGTCAACTGTGTCATGAAGCGCAGGTTGTGGATGGTTGCCAGGCGCAGAAAAAGGCCATCGTTGATTTTGAAAAGATGATGCAGGTAGGCTACCGGGTAGCGGCGGCAACACAGGCAATCGCAGTAGGGCGAGATGGGGCCGTCCTGCTTGATGACTTTGTCGTCATTGACATAGAGATACTTGAACCATTGCTCGCTGGAGCCGGGCGCGGGCAGGCCCTGCGCCTGGGTGAAGACGTACAGGCGCGAGTGGCGGGCATCGCGCGTGGGCATGGCGCTGTCGAATATGGAGTAACCCATGCGGGCGCATTCCAGCACGTTGGCGGGATGTCCGACGCCAAGGGCGTGCATGGGGAATTGCGGTGGAACGATTTCCCGCGTATAGCTCAGGCTATCGACGTGCAGATGGCCTTTGCCGTCCAGGGGCCAGCCGCCATAGCCGAAGCCGTCGAAGCCGGTATCGAGCAGGGCATCCGCGCACTGCTTGCGCAATTCGTGATTCGCGCCGCCCTGGATGACGCCGAACAATAGCGGCTGTTTTTCAGGCGGCAGGCGTTTTTGTTTCATGAGGTGTTGGAATTCGTCTTTGCAGCGACGCGCCCAGGCGATGGTGCGCCTGACCGATGCCTGTTGTATCTCGTGGGAATCGTCAACATGCGTGCAATCGTCGAGGCAAACAACGATATCAGCGCCGTAACTGACCTGTAATTGGATGCTTTTTTCGGGCGCGAGGTGGAACTTGCGGTCGGAGCCGTCGGGTTGAAAGCTGAGACCTTTATCGTTAATGAAGCCATTTTTAGGATTCTGGCGGATCAAGGAGTAGGCCTGGAAGCCGCCGGAGTCGGTGATGATGGGATGCGGCCAACCTGCCATAGCGTGCAGGCCACCCAGGGAGGTGATGGTTGATGAGCCGGGGCGCTGCATGAGGTGAAAGGTATTCATCACCACCGCCTGGATGTTACATGCTTCCAGGTCCGCGCTATCTACGTTGCGCACGACGCCCAGCGTGGCGTCGGGTAAAAACGCGGGTAAGAGTATTTGCCCGTGTGGCACCTGTAATTGTGGCATCTGGCTCATGCTTTCGTCCCAATCTCGCGGCGGTGCCAGTCGGTCAACTGCTGGTAGGCGTGGGCGATGCGCAGGATCATGGCTTCCTCGAAAGGTTTGCCGACGATTTGCAGGCCGATGGGCATACCATCTTTGGAAAAGCCGCAGGGGAGCGAGATGGAAGGCAGCCCGGCCAGGTTGAAAGGCATGTTGAGGCGCAGCAAGCTCACGGTCGAGTTATCGACGATGCCGTCAATGAGGATGTCCTGGTTGCTTAGTTCGATGGGGAAAGCGGGCAGGGGAAGCGTTGGTAAGACAAGGGCGTTGACACGTTGCATGACGGCGCGCAGGGCGCTGGAGAACTGGCGGCGTTCCTGCTGCGCTTGCAGGTAATCGACGGCGGGAACCTGTTGTCCGTTGAGCAGGTTTTCGCGGGTCGCTGTGGTGTAGTCGTCGCTGCGCGCGGGAAACCAGCCGTTTTGGATGTGCGCGAGGGTGGCTTCGGGTCGCTGGATGGTGCGATAGGTGAGCATGGTGGGACGCGGCAGGTCAACGTCGATGATTTCAGCGCCTTCTTCTTGCAGGACGCGCAGCGCGGCTTTCCAGGCGGCACGCACTTCGGGATCGAGTGGCGAGACAAAGGAGTCCGTTGGTATGCCGAGCTTGATGCCTTGCAGGGAGAGCAGGCCACGCCCTTCAGCGCCGCCAATGAGTGACGCGCTGGCCTGCGCTGGCGGGCCTGAGATGCTGTTGGGGTCACGCGGGTCGTAGCGGGCGATGGCGTCGAAAATGATGGAACAGTCTTCGGCGCTGCGCGCCAGTGGTCCGACATGGTCGAGCGACCAGCTTAGCGGGATGACGCCGTAGCAACTGACGCGCCCGTAGGTGGGTTTGAGTCCGGTGACGCCGCAGCAGGCCGATGGGATGCGGATGGAGCCGCCGGTGTCGCTGCCGATGGCTCCCAGGCACATGCTGGCGGCGACTGCCGCGCCGGAGCCGCCACTGGAGCCGCCGGGGATGCGTTCGAGGTTCCAGGGATTGCGCGTGGGCGGTGTGTAGGTGCCATAGGCGAACTCGTGGGTGTTGGTTTTGCCAATGATGATGGCTCCGGCGCGTCTCAATTGTTCGACTACGGTTGCGTCCTCGGTGGCGATGTTGCCGGCCAGCACTTGTGAGCCTGCGGTGAGGCGCACACCCTTGACGGCGACCAGGTCTTTGACGCCGATGGGAATGCCGTGCAGGGGGCTGCGAAACAGGCCGGTGCGCTGTTCCTGTTCGGCCTTCCCGGCATCTGCCTGGGCCTCGTCGCGCATGACGGTGACGAAGGCTTTGATGTCGCTATCAAGCTGGTCGATGCGCTCAAAGCTCTCGGCGAGCAGTTCGGTGGGCGTGGTCATGCCGGAACGGAGGTCGGCGGCGGCTTCGGTGATGGATAGGTAGGGCATGGTCACATCCTCTGTATTTCAGATATGAGATTAAGCGCAGAGAACGCCTTAGTTAAATCGCTCTCGAAGCGTTGGTAAGCAGTCAGTGGTTGTAGCCGCTCTAATCTGATTTTTCTACCTAAAGGCTCATAAAGAGAACTGACATCTATTCTCTGATTAGGACGAAGTTGTTTATTTACAATTGCTATCGCATCGTAGAGTCGAAGCTTTGGTTTGGAGATTTTTTCAATCTGCCTGGTTTTATCTGGAATGCCAGGTTCGTTTGCTTTCAAATCTGTTCTAAGCTCTGCGCGGAGTGTTTCAAAATCTGCCAGCATCCAGGCTTCGACTGCCTGTATAGGAATGATTGGTAGGAGCTGTCCACAGACTGAGCCTTTGGACTGTTTTACAAGGTCAAATCCTGGTAATATCCGGTACTTCATGGCATCTTCGTATAAGGGATTATCTGCATCTGAATGAACGATTAGAGCCTGGTAACGAAAAGCCTGTATGGCAGCCTGTAAAATATTTTCTTCTCGAGTTGGTTTTTTCTCGAAGAGTTTGATTGGTTCTACCGAGGCAACACTTACATTGCTTTTTCTTCGCTCTGCCAGTATTTTTCTGGAGGTTCGCTGAATTATCAATGTTAGAAAGCGGTCATCTGTGCTTCCTTCACCATAAAGCGCCAGGGCTAATCTCATCTATTTTACTACCTACAATTCATTAAGAGTGGTACGGGCTTCGCGCAATTGCTTGCGCGCTTTATCGAGGTCTTCGCTATCTAAATAGCGCAAGACCTCATCAAGCGTATAAACTTCCATAGTTTCATCCCTCTGTATGTCCATACGAAACTGTGTTTGTGTGCCGGGCGTAACAACGGGCGTCATGCAGGTGATTTCTAAGGTCGGATCACCGCTTTCAAGTGGTTCTACCCTTGTCATTGTATATGCAAAAAGGAGTGAGTCTATGACTTCTGGTAAGCTGATAAAAGTAGGAGAATGGGTTGTAATCAATACTTGTCTCAAAGGCTCATCCACCTCATCTGAATCATTGAAATTTGTTGCCATCTTTCGTAGCAAGTGTGCCAAATTTTTTAAACGCTGGGGATGAACGCCATTTTCCGGTTCTTCCAGGCAAAGCGTACCGTGAAACTGTGGGTCATTTCTGAGAGTTGCCAGAGCGAGTAGGCGAAGTGTTCCATCAGAGAGTACCTGCGCTGAAAACGTTCGCTGGTCTGAGGTTTCAGCGTAAATAACATATTTATCACTCGCTTTGTCGTGTTCCACACTGATTTTGAAAATCCCACGAACGAGATTCGCCATATCCCGCGAAACGTCAGTCAGTGCAAACTTATCTTCGGCCTGCATACGGGCCAGTGTTGTTGGTAAATTTTTTCCTTCGGGTGAGAGGAAACGAGTGGCCTGAGTTGAACTAGATTGGCGTAGTACCTCTGGATTTAAATGTAAAAACCTCCATGAGCGTAATTCTTCGCGAGCAGCAAATGCATGTTGATATTCAGTGTTAGTTATACTACTCAGCACGGTTCCCTCAGCTCTTTCCGCCACAATATGTCATACGGGCTTCTCGCCATCATCACTGTATAACCTGATTGTTGGCGTCATCGAAGCTTCAAGGTCATTTATATTACGAGTAGCAGCGGGAGGGATTGATATTGTATTGATTAAATTCCGTGAATTTTCTGCTAGCGAATGAGCTTTATATTTATTAGCCCAATGATCTTGTTCAGCAGCTATGGTTTTCAATGCTTCGTTAGTAATCCGTAATCCTTCGAGGCCGTTCTCGCTGATATATTTAGTAATCTCTAATTCGTAACGAAGACGAGTGTCTTTCAATTCTACTTCTATTCCCAGCCGATCTCGCACCTTGTGGTCAACCAACATTTCGACTGCAAACCTTATTCGATTCTCATGGGTTCCCATAGTAAATAGTTCATTAGGATCACCACGCAAATCTTGAAAAGCTGAACGCAGGTCTAATTCAGCTAACCGGGACAACAAATGTAGCGCGTCGAACAGGTTGCTTTTGCCGGAGCCGTTTGGGCCGACGATGACCTGGAAAGGGGCGAGTTCTACTTTGAAGTCTTTGAATGTTTTGAAGCCGTCTATTTCGATCAGGGTAATCATGGGTTGGCCCTTTCCGTGGCTCTGTTGTTTACTGGAAGTATATCATAGTTGCGCCACTGGACAGGGTAATTCGTGATGATCAAATGCTCGGCCACCCGGTTATTGCGATCCTGGAAGCTGACCATGTACTTTTTGTCAAAGCTTCTCATGTGTATGCCGGACTGCTCATACATGTCGTAAATAGCCTGCGTGCGCTTAATAACCAGCATGAACCTGGCGCGGCACTCTTGCAACAGATAGCGCGCCAGGCGTTGTTGATCGCTTATATTAAACGTGTTGCGAGCGTACGTGCTAAATTCGCTGTCGTAAGGCGGGTCTAAAAAGATGAAATCGCCCGCTTGCGGTGAGTAATGCAGCAAAAACTGCTCGAAATCCATCTGCTCGATTACAGCGTTTTGCAAATGCAGGTACAAGTCCGGGGAGCGCATGTAGGCTATTTTGCGGGCAACATTCTTGCGATTATACGAAATGCCCCCATATGGTACATTGAACTCACCGCGCTTGTTATAGCGAAACATGGACGCATAGGCATTCTCGCGCACGAAAAAGAAGATGGCGGCAGCGCGACCGGGCGATACTGCCAGTTCTGGCGCGCGATTGTAGAGGTGACGCAGGTGCATATAAAATGCGCTTTTCAACGCGCTTTCCAGATTGGCGAGAATATCCGCGCCCGGCAAATTGCCCTTCCTGTACTCCAGCATCTTCATGCGCCGGGTTTTGCCTGCCAGATTTCTCGCTAGCTCGCGCAGGAAATGCTGGCCTTCCTGTGGCAGAAAGTCGTCGAACAATCCCTCGAATCGCGCCTGGTGCTGCTTGACGAAGGCCAGCAACAACAGTTCCCTATCCGGCGCGTACCCACTTTCTAGCAAGCTGCCCTTATAGAGCGACAACACATCCGCCGCGTGCGTGTCTACCAGGTGACTTATCTCTTGCCAGCCCTTGGCCAGCGTATCCAGCGCTCGAAAGAAATCGTCATCCTGCCGGGCAATCACGCGATACAGGTTGACCAGTTCGGGTGACCTATCATTGATGTAGGCCCGCCGCGCCTGCACCGAGAAGAAAACCGCGCCACCGCCCACAAACGGCTCATAATACTTTTCAAAGGGCGGAACAAGCGGCAGGATATGCTTTAGCTCCTGTTCTTTCCCGCCTGCCCATTTGATGAACGGGGCCAGTTTCTCCCTCGTGGCAATCGGTTCGATCATGCGCTGCTCTATCCCTCTCTATCTGGTGCATCCACTTTACCAGCAGGGAAGGGAAAAAGCAACTGCTTCGTCGCCCGTATCAAACCATTTCATTAGATATCAAGGTTGAGTTTTTGAAAAATCTGGGACATTCATGCTATTTTTTGCCGCATTTTGCCCGAAAAATTGACGAGGTTCGGTCTATTGATGTAGACTCGGCAAATAGAGAAGACAAATCAGTTCCGTATTTTATGCAACCATAGATGAGGTACGTATGCAGCAATTCCGCTCGTTCCCGTCGTTTCAAGACGAAATTGACGATACGGCTCCATTACGCGCAGATAACCCCGAAAAGAATACGCAACCAGAGTTAGACGCCCTTTCGCTACTAACCGCGCTCCAGTCAACCATGACGCCGAGTACGACCGGACGCATGGTGTTTATTCCCGGCGGCAAGAAGCGTGTCAAAACCAGTAAACTAGATGCCAGCAGCCGGCTCAAGATGAACCCGCGCCTGCGTCTGGGCATCGTTTGTGGCATCATGCTGGGCGTGCTTGGATACACCCTCTTTAGTCTCTCTCCACTGGCAGCCGGGCAGGGCAGTTTCCCAGGCCTATCGGCTGTCGGAAACTGGATACGCCAGGAAGCTACCAACCTGGCATTTGCCGCGCATATGGCTCCTGCACAACAGAAACAGCAGCCGGCAAGCACCGCCCAGGACACTACAACTACATCGCTGCCTACCATGAATCTCCCGAAGAGCCAGTACATCGCACTCGCGCAGCAGGACGCTACAGCCGCCGGTATCTCACCCGTCTATTTCGTGCGACAGATCAACCAGGAAAGCGGCTTCAACCCCGGCGCAGTTTCGCCGGCTGGCGCAGTGGGCATCGCTCAGTTTTTGCCGAGCACCGCTGCCGGCCTCGGAATTAATCCCTGGGACCCCGTTCAAGCCCTGCGTGGCGCGGCGCAATTGATGGCAAGGTATAATAGCAGCTACGGTGGAGACTACGCTAAAGCTCTCGCCGCCTACAACGGCGGCTCCGGCACCGTGCAATATGCCGTCAACAACTGCGGAGCTAACTGGCTGAACTGCTTGCCCGGCGAGACACGCCGCTATATCTTCGTAATTATGGGCATTTAAAATCGGAGAGAGAAGAAAAGGCTGCTTGCTGCGGGCAAGCAGCCTTTTCTTCTCTCCCGGATTGCTGTTTACAAATAAAGCGAATTTAATGATATACTGCGGTGGCGAAAATATGAGGTAAACAAAATTCTCGAATTGTTGTAGCAGGTGATATGTCACACATTCGTGTTCGGCGGCAGAACAATATCGTGTGGCTGGTACTAGACCGGCCACCGCTCAATATACTCTCCATTGAGATGCTTGACCAACTGAGCGATGCTCTGCGTGACGCCGCCAGGCAGAAGCCGCGCCTGGTCGTTGTGATGGGCGCGGGCGAACGAGCATTCAGCGCGGGCGTGGATGTCAAAGATCATCTTGACGGGCGCGAGAAAGAGATGCTGCGAGCAGTGTACGACAACTGCGCGGCGTTTGAAGAGGCGCGCGCGCAAAAGGTGCCTACCGTCGCGCTGGTCAAAGGCTACGCCCTTGGCGGCGGCTGCGAGCTGGCAGCGCTCTGCGATACCATCATCGCCCACGAAGACGCCACCTTTGGTCTACCAGAAATCACCCTGGGCGTCCTGCCACCGGTTGCCGCCGCCTATTTCCCCGCTCTCATCGGTTCCAATGCCACCATGCGCCTGATGCTCACAGGCGAAACGATCAACGCGCGCGAAGCGTTCAGCCTGGGGCTGGCGCACCAGGTTCTCCCGGCGCGTCGTTTCCTGCCCGACGCCGAAGAATTGCTCGCGATGCTAGCAAGCTGATCTGTTTTACGGTAAGAAGGAGCGGGGCTGGTCGCCTGCGGCGACCAGCCCCGCTCCTTCTTCTTGCCTAATCGATCTTCTTGCGCCGGGCGGAACCGCCCAGTTTGCCAATGCGGCTATAGAATTCAGGACCCTGTCGTTCTCTGGTGGTTTTACCGCCCTTTTTGCCCATTTCGGAGAAATGTTGCGGTCCATATTTAGCCATATTGGCCGTGCCACCTTTACGGGCAATATCGCGGTAATACTCCGCGCCGCGCTTTTCCTTGAGCCTCGTGCCACCTTTCTTCCCGATGATACGATAGTAATCTTCGCCATACTTTTCGCGGACCACGTTTCCCCCCTTGCGGCCCGCATCCGAAGTTGTCATGGGGGTGGGTTTATCTTCGCCTGACGGCAACATTCTGAACCCCTTTCCCCGGTTTCACGCCTACTCTGGCTGATCCCCAGGT
>DAHVFL010000136.1 GCA_027316975.1 Chloroflexota bacterium
CCTATATACGAGGACAAAAAGGGCTATAACAAAGGGGAAATATCTATATGCGCTAACGATTACGGAGAAAGAGAGAACACTCGCATGGAGGGAGGAAAATATGTGGGAGGATTACGTACAGGAAGGAGTGTACTGTATTGGTAGATAAGCGGCGCAAGAAATGCTTATACTATGTGAGACTCTTCGAGGGTTGTATATCCGAAAGTGAGATAAAAGTTGAATGTCTTATTCTATCGCTGTTGTCTAAAAAACATGCCTTTCATAATCTCAACATGAATATCGTACTTTCGTCCAGCCTTAGATGCGTCAACTATTTCACATACTATTCCTGCCGTTCTTTGCGTGCTAACTACAATCCTTCGTAACCATTTTAATGATACTGAGTTGGGAACTAGCACTTCAGCCTGCTTCTGCCGTCTTGCATCTCCTACACCGGTTCGCCTATTGTTAATAACATTCCAATTTAGCTGATCAAGGAAATATTGATCAGCGTAGAAATTTGAAAGATGATCACTTGTTCCATGAGGACCACTTGGAATATATTTCCTGATACATTGACCAGAAAAGACAGAAGCAGGTTCTATTAAAACGTATTCTCCTCCATTCCTTGTGAGTAGCTGATTACTTGCATTACCATCGGTAAAAAGTACTCCAGGCTCCCTCAATATGCTTTTACGGTCAAATTCAAAAATTAAGATAGCTTCCATTAAGCCTGATTCATCTTCACTACGAAGCATTGAAGTTCGTGTCGCAAAATAAAATGGTACAAAATCATGCAAAGTCAAATTTTGTTTTGACTCCTTACTATGGATAAAAATACGCTCCCGCAGATATTGTACATGTTCATTAGCAATAGATGTCATAGTAATTGCTCTTTCCCAAATCTTTCTTTTTGAATAAAGAGCTTCTTCCTGTAGTATGCTTCTCAAATTCTTGATATGTGTCATATGATAGACATTGCCATTTAGATAATCTGATTTATACATGAAACATAATCTCCTTGACCGAATTTGTATTTATTATAAATTATTAGTTAATTCATACATATACATTTATCACTACCAATTTTGCTATAAAACATATATAAATAAGGATAAGCAATTAATAGTTTATGGTGACAAATTGGTTGATTTGGTTTTCGGCATACTTATCCTGTTGATTAAAGTCATTCTAATATTTAGAAATACAGCTCTGACCTTAATTTAGCAGTGGGAATACGTCCCGTAAGTCCACATTCCTCTATTTTCGCATTAACCGCTTGTACCATTACCTGGACACTGACATAGATACCCTGAACTCGTCCTAATGGAACAACATCAGGGACGAGTACTTCTGCATGTTTTATACGCTTCTTTTCGTCTTCGTTAAACCAGCGATTATTGATAATGTCCCAATTTAGATCAACAAGAAATTGGGGATCGGAATAGAAATTAGAGCAATTTGCATTAGTGCCATAGGGAATCCCTGTAGTATATTTACGGTTACAGGAAGGGTTTGAACTTGTTGCAGGAGTTATCAGAACTTTTTCTGAGCTATATTTCGCAAGTTGTTGATTACTTGCATTACCATCAGTAAAAAGGACACCAGGATCTTTCAAAATAGTACGGCTAACTTCAAAAAAGATTATTTTATCCTGGATATCATTCATGTACTGCACATAGAGCATTGGAGTAAGTGTAGCAAAATAGAAGGGAACGTAACTGTGCAAGGGTCTATTTCTTCGCTCGGAATTGGTGCGAACATAAACACGATCGCGTAAACTTTGCACATCTTCAAATGCAATCGAGCGATAATTAATATCCTCATCAATTACCTTCAGCTTAGATAGAAGCGCGCGTCTACGAAAAATATTCGCCAGGTTATCAATATGCACCATATGATAAATAGAGCCATCCAGGTAATTAATACCCGCCATTCTTCACCATCCCGATAGATTCTTTTTATTGTAATGGCAAGAATACATGAAACTTCATCAAATAACAATAAAAATGGGCCTTAAATCCAATTCATTAGCATTTTCCGTTTCTCAATATGGGAAAGTAGTAATCGCACATTGTATTTGTCTCAAGCCAATGGTACACTTACAAAGATGGGACAAATTTACTAACTTAACAGAACGCTGTAATGTAAAGGGAAAAGATCATGGCACAGATACAGTATCTTAAAGGCGACATCTTCGATTCAAAAGCGCAGGTTATCGTCAATACTGTGAACTGCCAGGGAGTGATGGGGAAGGGGCTTGCATTAGCCTTCAAAGAGAGATTCCCCGATATGTTTACCGTCTATCAACAAGATTGTAAGGCAGGCAAGCTTCACATAGGCAGACCTACGATTTATACAAAAAGCACCCCCTGGATTCTTAATTTCCCCACTAAAAACTATTGGCGCTATCCATCTAAATTGGAATATCTTGAAAAGGGGTTAGAGTTTTTAATAGCTCACTATAAAAAAGTAGGAATTACTAGTATTGCATTCCCCAAACTTGGAGCGCAAAACGGCAAACTCTCCTGGGACGAAGTTGGTCCTTTGATGGCAAAATATTTGAGCCAACTGAATATCGATGTTTACATTTACATCGCTGAGGGTGATAGAGAATATCAGTATGATCCGAAGCTGGTTAATCAAATCAAAGAGCGTGCCTGGAAAGATTTTAGCGAGATTGCGTTATCAATAGACCGTCTTCGCAAAGAAATTGCCCTTGGTCTGGCTGATGCAAAAAAGATTGCCAAACAACGTGAAACAAAGGAATTTACAACTCAGGCCGATATTGACAGCATTGATAAACTAGCCAAAATTTCGTTAAAAAGAATCAAGGTATACATTAACCAACAACTACTTGTAAATACTGAACTGCCAGGATTGCCAGGTAAAAATAATCCTGGTACCAGAACAAGTAAAAGGCCCATCAAAACAGCTAATCGAACGAAAAAAAAATCAGACATAGAGCTAGCAACTCACAAGGAATTGGTTCTGCTTAAGATGGATTTGGCTATTTAACAACAGCTTCTCTATCACAACTACCAGGAGCCACACACTTGCCCACAACCCGCCTCTACATCGTGCGTCACGGCGAAACGCTCGCCAACCGCGAATATCGCTTTATCGGCTCGCGTGACGACCCGTTAAGCGAACACGGGCAAATGCAGGCCGCGCAAGTGGCGGAAGCGCTGGCAGTCTTTCCCATCGCCGCTGTCTATAGCAGCGCGCTACAGCGCACATACTCCACAGCCGTACCCATTGCCGAACGTCACAACCTCTCCGTTCAGAAATTTGACGCGCTTCGGGAAGGCAGTTTCGGTATATGGGAGGGCATGAGCCGCGCTGAAATACTGGAGCGCAGTCCAGAAGATGCCCGGCATTTTTACGAGTGGGAGCGTGACGCAACTCTCGCGCCGCCCGGCGGTGAAAGCATGATAGCAATGCAACAGCGCGTCTGCTCCGGTGTAGAGCAACTCGCCCTGGCGCATCCCGATCAAAGTATTGTACTGGTTTCGCACGTCGGGCCGATCAAAACACTAATGTGTGCCGCGTTGGGCGTACCAATCGGTACGTCGCCGCGAATCTTCCTCGATCTCGCCACTATCTCCGTCGTAGACTGGCGCGATATGGCGCATACGACCGTGCGCCTGTTCAACAGTCACGCGCATCCTGGCTGGCAGCAGGCGCGTTGGATGCGCTGATCGTTGTGCGAAATCTATCAGCCGTTTAATAGAAAGTACATGAACGCTGTATGCAAGAACGATTCGTAGCCCTCGTGACAGGAGGCTCCCGTGGTATTGGAGCTGAAACGGCGCTGGCCCTCGCTGAACATGGATATGATGTCGTACTCACGTATCGCAACAAGGCCGCTCGCGCTCAAGAGGTGGTCGCTGCTATCACCCGACAGGGCAAAGAAGCCCTTGCACTCTGCTGTGACATCACACAGGCAGACGAGGTGGCGCGCCTTTTTCAGCAGGTAAGCCTGTGGAGAGCGCACCTGGATATCCTCGTGCTGAACGCTTCCGACGGGATGGAGCGAGACCTGGTAGCAGCCGACCCGGACTATCCGATGCATATTAACCGGGATGCTCAGCTTGCGCTGGTCAAAGCAGCTTTGCCGCTGGTGCGTCCCGGCGGCGTAATCGTTTTTGTGACGAGCCATTGGGCGCATCTCTACGGCAAGATGCAGCAGTTGCCAGCCTACGAACCTGTTGCTGAGAGCAAATACGCCGGTGAGCAGGCTTTGCGGGCGCTTCAACCTGATTTCGACGCACATGGTGTGCGCCTGCTTGTGGTAACAGGGGACCTCGTCGAGGGTACCATCACGCCCAGATTGTTGGAGCGGAGCGCGCCCGGGCTGATTGAACGGCGTCGCACAACTCAGGGAGCGCTCCCTACTGCTCGCGATATGGGGCGCGAGATCGCGCAGGCAGCGCTCAACCCCGCCCTCGCCAGTGGCGCTACGATTGTTATTGGGGCCGCGCTCGAATCGATGCTCGCGCCGTGACAGTAGTACTAATGCCACGCATACGCAACCTGCAATCGACTCCATCGTACATACAAGTAGATGCTATAGCGGAATAGGCTTTGTTCCCATCAATCCGCCACTACACCAGTAAATACAAGAGTCAGGATAGATTGTTGTGGTTCGTTGTCTCAATCCACACGCAGCCGGGGGGCACGAGAATCCCGCTTCCGCGAAAAGTTGCCAGCGCTGCGATTACCTTGTACAGGGAGCGCGTCTGGGCGACTATGAAATCGTCTCATTTCTGGGAGCGGGCACCTACGGGCATGTCTACAAAGTGCGCGAACCAGCGCCGCTCAGCCGCATCCTCGCCCTGAAAGTGTTGCGCAACGACCAGTTCAATGAGAAGTCCCGCCAGAGTTTTTTCGCCGAGGCGCGGCGCATCGCCAATATGCAGCACCCGAACATCTTACCCATCTACAACTTCGGACAGCTCGACGATGGCCGTCCCTTTATGGTGATGGAATTTGCGCCAAAGACCATTCTTGACCTGTTTCGCAAAGACGACGGCAGCCGGCGACTGGCTTATGCCGAAGAACTGGTGCCGTATGTGCAACAGGCGGCCTCCGCGCTCTATTATGTGCATGAAAAAGGGCTGATACACCAGGACATCAAACCCGGTAATCTGTTGATCGGGCGCAGGGGACAAATCCTGCTCTCGGACTTCGGCGCGACCTTCGATCTTGGTATGCAAACGCACGCCTCGCTGGGCGAGGTAACAGGAACCGCTTTTTACATGCCGCCTGAGCAGTGGCAGGGCAACCCCCGGCGCGACTCCGACCAGTACGCGCTGGCGGTGTGCTTCTACGAACTACTGGCTGGTCGCCCGCCTTTTGTCTATAAGCAAATCGAACAGGTTTGGAATGCCCATGTGCGCCTGCAACCGCCGCCGCCCCAGCAATGGAACCCGCGCATTCCCGTCGAGGCCAGCGCCGCCATCATGCGCGCCCTGGCGAAAGACTACCACCAGCGCTATCGCACCGTGGTCGAGTTTTCCGAGAAATTCGCCAGCGCTATTGAAACAGCCCGCCAGCGTTACGTGTGCCAGCGCTGTAAAAACCAGAATCGCACCGGTGCGCAGCGTTGCAGTACCTGTGGCGCTGACTATGATGATCGCCTCTGCCTGTATTGCGATACGCCCGTGCGCTTCGGACAACGCTGCTGCTCCAATTGTGGTCGCCTGACCATCCCGCCATTGATGGTCGCCCATAGCCCGCTCTCCGGCGTCAGTGTGCGCAAGGACCGCTACTTCATCAAACATGTGCTGAAACAAAGCGACGAAACGATGGTGACAACCATGCTCGCCATCGATACGCGCGCTGCTGAAAAGCGCGTCATCATCAAACGCTGGCAATGCGCGGATTACCCTATCGAACGCCGCCGCAAAGAGATTGTATATTACGAGAAAGCGACTGAGGCCCTGGCAAAATTTCGCCATCCCCTCGTACCCGGCATCCTGGACCGCTTCGCGGAAGGCAAACACTATTACCTGGTAGAAGATTACATCGACGGCGAGAACATGCAAGACCTGCTGCAAAAGCTGCTCAAGCCGCTATCTGAACGCGAAGTTATTGGCTATATGAACAACATACTCAATATTTTGATGGCGATGGAGCAGCAGCGCCCGCCACTGCGCCACATCGATATTTCACCCGCCAATATCATTATCGAAAGCGCGCGCGGGCGAGCCATGCTCGTCGGCCTCCAGATCGCGCCGCCACGGCCGGAACCGCGTCCCGGTCTGGCAAAGCACCTCACCACGCGCAAAATCGAGGTCTCTGCCTACACACCCGTAAAGGACGTGCCTTTTGACCATCGCACCAGCATCTACATGCTGGTCGCCAGTATGCACCAGGCCCTGACCAACTACGCGCCGCCGCACTATCCCGTCTTCCCCCCGGCGCGCCAGTTGAACCCCCTCATTTCACCCGAACTCGAAGATATCCTGAACCGCGCCCTGCAGGAAGATCGCCATATGAGGTATCAGAATTATGCTGAGATGAGGCGCGATGTGCAAAAGTTGTTATAAAGATAAAAAACAAAAATTGGAAAAATGCCTGGCAATTGCCAGGCATTTTTCCAATTTTTGTTTTATTCCCTCTCCTCAAGCGGCACGTATTTTACATCTTTGGGGCCGACGTATTCGGCGCGCGGGCGGATCAGACGGTTATTCCCGAACTGCTCCAATACATGGGCAGTCCAGCCTGAAATGCGACTGCACGCGAAAATGGGCGTGTCCAGGTCGATGGGGACACCTAACATGTAGTAAACGGAAGCAGAGTAGAAATCGACGTTGGCGTATAGACCTTTATGCTCTTTGACACTCGCTTCGACGATGCGCGACATCTCATACCAGCGCGAATCGCCGGTACGCTTGCCCAATTCTTCCGACATCTGGCGCAGGTGAGTCGCGCGCGGGTCGTCCGTGCGGTAGACGCGATGGCCGAAGCCCATGATGCGCTCTTTGCGTTCGAGCGCGCCCACGATATACGCTTCTGCTTTATCTACCTCACCGATTTTCATTAACATGCGTATCACCTGCTCGTTCGCGCCGCCATGCAGCGCACCGGAAAGCGCCCCGATGGCCGAGGTAATGGCCGCGTACATACTCGCCAGGGTAGCAGCCGTGACACGAGCCGCGAAGGTGGATGCGTTTAACTCGTGATCGGCGTGCAGGATGAGCGCGGTATCGAGCACGTGCGCATTATATGCATCGGGCATTTCGCCGTTTAGCATGTACAGAAAATTGGTGGCGTGATTTTCGCCCGCCAATGGCTCAACCGGCTCTTTGCCGTTGCGAATACGATCCCACGCCGCCACAATGGTTGGAAAGAGAGCGGTGAGACGGATGGAACGGCGAACATTGGCTGCGCGGGTGTTATCACCCGCGTCGGGGTCGAAGGAGGAGAGAGCGGAAACTGAGGTACGTAACACATCCATCGGCGTCGCGGTTTTCGGCATCAACTGCATCAAGTGCATAATCGCGGGTGGAAGCGCCCGGTTCGCTTGCAGTTGATACGTGAAGTCTTCTAATTGCACCCTGGTTGGGAGGACGCCATGCCAGAGCAGGTAGGCCGTCTCCTCAAAAGAGGAGTAACGCGCTAAATCGTGAATATCAACTCCATAGTACAGCAGTCTGCCTTGTTTGCCATCCAGTTCGCAAATACTGGAATGCGCTGCTACAATGTCTTCAAGGCCATCGGTGGTAGCCATAGACGGTCTCCTCCAGGGATACTCGCTTCGCTCTGGCAATGAGCAGGTTGGCGCATCCGGCATGTTGTAAGGGCGGGTGCTGCTTCTTCCACAGCGAATCAGACAACTTTCACCACAACAAATGATATGCGGTTCTGTAAAGTATTATAGTCATCCAATTCAAAGCATGTCAATGCGAATCAGCGCAAGAGCAAATGATTCTCTAAACTGATGGTTTTTGACAACCGAATAGAACAATGACTGGAAATGTCCGCCTTCGTCCCCGGCGTCCTGTAGGGACAAGGGGCGGATGTGGGGATGGGTAGGGGCCTTGTGCTTGTCCTCGTGGCAACGCGATTCGCCCGGGTTCCGTGAGGCTTGATGGTCGCACTCCAACCAGGACAAGCACAAGGCCCCCGCATCCACCCTACCCTTCCCCTTGTCCCTACAGGACGCAGGGGCCGCAAGCGTCCCAACGGCCATGATTTCCGATCCTGGTCGGTAAAATCATCGGAATGGTAGGCTTATTGCTGTGCCCACAAACTTCCCTATCGGGTAACGGCCTCTTGTGGAGAGGCCTCCACTACCACCGATTGGGATGCTGCCGCTTTGAGCCGTTCGCGGTGCCGTTTCTCGATCACGCCGCGCCAGCGGTCACCCAGCTTCATCCAGGGTTTCTCCGTCAGTAAATAAGAGAGGAAGGCGAAGGGGAAAACCACTAACAGGCCCCACAGCCAGTACGTGCCATAGACGATGAACTTATTGCTGATATGCAGCAGGGGCAATACCCGTGACTGGAAGAGGATGAGCAAGGGTAAATGCCACATATACAGGCTAAAGGAAATCAGACCGACCCAGCGCAGCGGCGCCCACTCGAAGGGACGTTTCAGCGAAGAAGGCCCGTAGAGAATCGCCGCGATACACGCGCCAAAGGCAAACGAGAGAATTATCTCATTGATCCAGTCATACGCGGGCAGCAGACCGTTCAGGAACGGCCAACCGTGCATCTCGCGATTGAAGTGCCACATCGCGCCAAACATCAGCACTACAATACCCGCGCCCCACAGCCATAGACTGAGCTTCCGCCACGTCTCGGCAAATTTTTTATTGGTCGAAGGATGCTGCGCGTAGATATAACAGAGGCTGATGAACATACCAACCGCGAAATCTTCCGTGTACTTGCCGGTGATGCCATACGAGAAGAACAGGATCACGTTTAGCAGCGAGCGCGGCACCAGCACGGTTTTCGTGGGATTCGCCATAAAATATTCACCGAACAGGCGCACGCTGAGTCCCAGCACAATGAGCGCGCTGAGCCACAACGTCACGGACTGGAGTCGATAGCGCTGCGGCACATTCTTGACCAGCCATAAAAAGGCCAGGGCGATGAGCGGCAACAACATATAGAACTGCCATTCGGTCGCCAGCGTCCAGAACGGGCCATTGATCTGCCGGAAGGTGGTACGCGAAGAATCCATAAAAAAGGTGACGAAGAGAAACAGATATTTAAGATTGGCGCGTTGCAAATATTCAGGATATGTGGTCAAAATAATCAGAAACAGGCAGACATAATAACCAGGGACGATACGCAAAAAGCGGCGCATATAAAAGACACGCCCCGGCGGCCAGGGATTATTAAAGAGCAGTGATTTGGCGAATGGCATAAAAAGCAAGAAGCCCGACAGCACGAAAAAGAGCGTAACTCCGGTGCCACCCGCCGTTGCTACCGACGAGGCCAGAGGATTCGCCATACGGTTCCACAGGCTGTCGCCGGTCATGCGGTTGATATGAAAAACCATCACCATCAGGAAAGCGATCCCCCGCACGCCGTCGAGCACGGCGATGGTATTCTGTTTGCCACCAGTCTGCCGATCTTCCAGCATCCGCGCTATCCATTGACCTGGACGCCGCAATACATGCCTTTTTTCATATACTGGTTGCTCTACTCCATTTTGCGTGTCAATCATGATTCATTATTCTCTTACTATCAGCTAGATTCACTGCCATATTCTACTGTATTAACGGATAAAGCTGCCAGAAAGACCCGTTTCCTGTACTTTTGGGAAAGAGATACCCCAAATGTGAAAAAGATCACAGCGCATTCGACGTAGTATCCTATAGTATAAGAGATATTTTTATGCTACACTAGCCCCAAAATGACAGGAGTGAGGCAGGTCATGAGAGAGACAGCGCGCGAGGATGAGCTGTTGCTTGTTGCTCGCAGCCAGCGTGGGGATGTCGATGCGTTTAATACACTGGTGCTGCGCTACCAGCAAGCCGTCTATACGGTGGTAATGCGTATGCTCGGTGATCCTGACATTGCTGCTGATGTTACGCAAGAGACATTTCTCGCTGCCTACCGCGCTATGCCAAATTTCCGGGGCGGTTCCTCATTCCGCGCCTGGCTGATGCGCATCGCCTCCAACCAGTCTTGCGACCACTGGCGGCGCACGTATCGACACCCCGTCGACTCGCTGGACGAACTGACCGACGAGGATGAACCGGCCTCAGCCGCCGTCATGAGTTCTTTGATCGAAACCGCGCAAGATGTCAACCCCGAAGAGGCCCTTTTGACCCAGGAATTACAACAGATCATCCAGCTTGGCATTGAGACACTGCCACTCGACCAGCGTGTGGCCGTCGTCCTGTGCGATATCCAGGGC
>DAHVFL010000137.1 GCA_027316975.1 Chloroflexota bacterium
GCCCGATGGCGAGCCTTCGCGAGTTGGCACGAGTTATCCCGACGCGGCGGCAGGGGTGAGCGCGGCCTTTGCGATCACCTCCGCGCTGCGCCATGTGAAGCGCACGGGTCGGGGGCAGTGGATCGACCTTGGGCAGACGCTAACGGCTGCGGCGCTGACGGATACCGCGGTGATTGAGTATACTGTCAACGGCACTATCCAGCAGCGCAACGGGGATGCGCATCGTTTCTTCGCGCCCCACAATGTTTACCCATGCAGAGGCGAAGACCAGTGGTGCGCCGTGTCGGTTGAGAATGACGCGGAGTTCGCGGCGCTGGCGGCGGCTATGGGGCAACCCGCGCTGGCGCAAGATGCGGGTTATGCTAGCAACGCGGCGCGTATCCAGAATCGCGAATCGCTGGATGAGCGTATCAGTGCGTGGACTGAGCAGTTTGACCATTACGATGTCATGCGTCGCCTGCAGGCGGTGGGTGTGGCGGCAGGCGCGGTACTCAGCACGGGCGAGTTTGTGACGGATGAGCATGTGCGGGCGCGTGGCTTCATGGAGCGGTTCGATCATACGGTGGTGGGCGATAAGCTGTATCCCGGCGTGCCGTTCAAGATGTCGGAGACGCCGGGTTATATTCACCGTCCCGCTCCCATGCTGGGCGCGGACACCGAGTATATCTTCAAAACCTTGCTGAATATGAGCGATGAAGAGATTCAGCAACTGGATGACGAGGGAATACTGGTATAGCACACATATTATCAATGAGGATAGATTGGTCTGGCTCGCCGG
Source organism: Chloroflexota bacterium (assembly GCA_027316975.1). Lineage (GTDB taxonomy): Bacteria > Chloroflexota > Ktedonobacteria > Ktedonobacterales > Ktedonobacteraceae > CF-113. The sequence goes on from DAHVFL010000137.1 coordinate 779, forward strand.
AGAGATCCTTCGCTGCGCTCAGGATGACAACCAGCCCATGGTATCCTCATTGATGATATGTGTGCTATACTATATCTGAGTTAGCAGGTCGGATTTAATTTTTATCCTGAGCCGGATTACTAGAACTAGAGAAGGATGGGCGCGGAAAATGCGCCTCTCATGAGGATAGCTGATATGGCGGATACACTTACAATTACGAGCGATATGATTATTCATGATGTGGTGACAAGGCATCCTGAGACGGTCAAGATTTTTCACGGGCATGGTTTGCCTTGCACGGCCTGCGCGGTTGGCGCGCGTGAAAGCATCGCGGGTGGGGCGCGCACGCACCGCTTTACGCCGGAGAAGCAGGCGCTGCTGGTGAAAGATTTGAATGCTGTTGTCAGGGGCGAGACGACTTCGGTTGCGCCGAAAAAGGCTCCGGTCGGGCGCGGCGTGCCGCTGTCGATGGCTCCCGCCGGTAAGGATGGGAATATCAAGCAGGTGATCGCTATAATGAGCGGCAAGGGCGGCGTTGGCAAGTCGCTTGTGACCGGTTTGCTGGCGGTCTCGCTGCGGCGTCAGGGGATGCGCGTGGGAATTCTGGATGGCGATATTACCGGCCCCAGCATTGCGCGTATGTTTGGCACGAAGGGCCAGCCGATGAAGTCGGCGAGTGGCGGCATCGATCCTTTGACCAGCCTGGGCGGTATCAAGGTGATGTCGATGAATATGTTCCTGGAAGAAGAGAGCCAGCCGGTGGTGTGGCGCGGGCCGATGATCTCCAGCGCTATCAAGCAGTTTTATAGCGACGTGGACTGGGGTCGGCTGGATTACCTGCTGGTTGATCTGCCGCCCGGAACCTCGGATGCGCCGATGACGGTTCTGCAATCGCTGCCGGTGGATGGTATCGTGATTGTTTCGTCGCCGCAGTTGCTGGCGACAATGGTGGTGAAGAAGTGCATCAACATGGTGCAGCAGCTCAAGGGCATTATCGTGGGCGTGGTGGAGAATATGTCGTACTTTGAGACGCCCGGCGGGGAACGCTACGAGATATTCGGCGCAAGCAATGGTCCTGAACTGGTGGATATGACTAACGCGCCCCTGCTGGCGCAGTTGCCTATCGATTCCGGGTTGACCACGCTATGCGACGCCGGGCGCATCGAGGAGTATCACAGCGCGGCCTATGAGATGCTGGCCGAGAACTTCATCAATACGTTGAAGATCAAACGGTAAAACCAAAGGATGAGATGGCAAAGGGCGTCGCCCTTTGCCATCTCATCCTTTGGTTTTATGTGTTTTTGGCGAATGAACCGAGCACTTTGCAAAAGGTGGTATGGCTGGCGAGATCGGCTAAGGCGGTGCGGACGGGTTGGTCGTCGCGGTGTCCTTCAAAGTCGAGGTAGAAGACGTATTCCCAGATGCGCTGGCGCGAGGGGCGCGATTCGAGCTTGAGCAGGTTGATGTTGTGGGCGGCCAGCACACCGAGGCACTTGTGCAGCGAGCCGGGCTGGTGGGCGGTTGCCATGACCAGCATGGTTTTGGCGTCGCCACTGGCGCGCGGAGCAGGTTCGCGGCTCAAGACGATGAAACGGGTGTAGTTGTCTTTGATGGTCTGAATGGCGCTCGCCAGGATTTCCAGCTCGTAGAGTTCAGCCGCGCCCGCGCTGGCGACAGCGGCGACGCCTTGCAGGTTTTCTTCGCGAATCATTTTCGCGCTGCCTGCTGTGTCGTAGGTGGCGACGATTTCCACGCCGAGTTCGCGCAGGTAGACATCGCTCTGCGCCAGCGCCTGCGGGTGGGAGATGACTCGTTTGATGTCGCCGAGTTGCTGTCCTGGCAGGCAGAGCAGGCAGTGATTGACGGGGTGGCCGATTTCGCCCGCCACGAACAGGTCGTGCTGGCGCAGGAGATCATAGACATCGTTGATGCTGCCAGCCTGTGAATTTTCAACGGGTACCAGGCCAAATTCCACTTCAGCGGCGGCAACGGCGCGGAACACGTCGGCGAATGCGCGACAGGGTACCGGCTGCGGGCGCGCTCCGGTCTCCCCGGCATACGCCTGCTTGCCAAAGTAGACGCCGACGGCTTCGTCGCCGAACGCGCCGCGCTCGCCCTGGAAGGCGACGCGCAAAGGTGTGAGCGCCGGGGATTGCGGCATGAAATATGTTCTCCCTGAGCAGGGCGGGGGCAAGCTCCGCCCGTACAAGCTCCGCCCGTACCCTGTACGAAGCGCAGGCGACCAGGGCGGGGGCAAGCCCCGCCCGTACCCTGTACGAAGCGCAATACGTGTTATAACAAATCAAGCGATAAAAAAGGGCGACCATTGCGGTCGCCCTATCACGTTGGTATATTGAACGTTGTAATGCGATTTGTGATAGAAAACCATGCCTTTGCCAACAACCTTTACGGGCTGGAGTTCTTTGAGCATGATGGCTTCACCGCATTTGGCGCATACGCGGCTGGTCAGATGGTTGATTTCTTCGCGATTCGCCAGCGATGCGCGCGCTGTTTTTGAAAGTTCACCCTTTTTTGGCATTGATGTTAGACCCCTTTCGCCTGTCTACTGTCTGTCTATGTACACTCTTGTGGTTGCTGTGACAATGCGCAGCAGACCTGCCCGCATCGTGTCGCTGGCTAGTATACCATAAGAGGGAATATGCTGTCCATTATTGAAAACATGGTACCGGTGTGGAAAATTCCCTACGAGAGCGCGGCATCCGCGGCGGCGAGGATATGGCGTGAATGAGTTTCTTTCATGACCGCCTGCACGACAATTCCTGAAATAAATGTCACTCCTCCTATGATGCCAATGGCCCATGAGACGCCGAACAGGTCGGCCAATACGCCGGCTAATAGCGCCCCGACGGCGTAGCCGCTATCACGCCAGAGGCGGTAGACGCCTACTGCCGAGGCTCGCCAATCGGGGTACACAACGTCAGAGATGGCAGCAAGAAGCGTTGGGTAGACCAGGGCGGTTCCGATTCCAAGCAGGATGAGATCGACTGCCCACCAGGCGAATCCGCGTATGAATGGTAACAGACCGATGGCGATTCCCTGGAGCATCATACCTCCCGCGATCATGCCCTTGCGCCCGATGCGGTCGGAGAGCGCGCCTGTCAGCAACTGCGTTATGCCCCAGACACCGGGATAGATGCCTGCCAGCAAGCCTATCTGGGCAAGAGTTAAGCCGCGCGCGGCAAAAAAGAGGGGCAATGCTCCCCATGCTAGCCCGTCGTTCAGGTTGTTGACCAGGCCGGCCTGGCATATCGAAAAGAGCGTGCGGTTCTTCCAGGAGGTGAGCAAGAAGATTTCTTTGAATGATGGAGCCGCTTGCTGATCTGCTGGTCGGGTCCGGGTCTGCTGTGTTGATGTGGGTGTGTGTTGGAGGGGAGATGCGAGCAATGCCGCTTCGTGACGCGCATGACCACGCGACTCGCGCACGAAAAAGAGCGACAGGAGCAGACCGGCCAGCGCAAACACTATGCCAGGCAGGAACGGTTGAGGTCGCAGCCCATACGTAGCGGCAAGGTAGCCGGCGGTGATGGCCGCGAGAGAGACCGCGATGTACCCCGCCGCTTCATTAATGCCCATGGCAAGGCCTCGGCGGGCGGGTCCAACCAGGTCGATTTTCATGATGACGGTGGTCGACCAGCATAGGCCCTGATTGATGCCGAGTAAGACGTTGGCAAAGACGATCCATCCCCAGGCCGGGGCAAAGATGATCAGCAAAGGTACAGGCAGCCCAACTAACCAGCCCGCTACCAGCACACCCTTGCGCCCGATGCGATCGCTCAGCCGGCCGGCGAAGAGGTTTGCCAGCGCTTTGACGACGCCAAAGCTCACAATAAAGGAGAGCAGCGCTGTTGTCGATGCCAGGCCGAATACGCGCTGACCAAGGAGCGGGATGATACTGCGCTCAAGACCTACCATACCGCCCACAAAGGCATTGATGAGTACCAGCAAGGCGAACTGTTGCCAGTTGGCGCGCAGGCCAAGTTGAATATGTGCTGGTGTCCCTGATCTTTGCGGGGGAAGCGCCTGTATATCAGGAGATTGCACAGCGGTTTGCTCCGGCTTCTAGATCGGTCACGCCGCTTTCAGGCAGCAGGCCCATCTCATTGAGATCGACAATCTGGTGATGATTGGGCGGAGTCGCCGGAATGCGCGTCATGATTTGTTGCAGAAACGCTTCTCTGGACGAGTGGAGAATCTCGACCCGTTCGTCAATTTCAGCAAGGGTTGCGGCGATTGGGATGCCGTCAAATGGCACAGGAGCGCTGCTATGTCCTGGGAGAACAAGCGTGTCTGTGGGAAGCGTTAGTAGCTTGCGCAGGCTGTGGTAAAGGGCGGAGGCGCGTGCCTGGGTCTGTTGCTCATCTGCTTCCAGGTCAGGGCGTCCGATGCTGCCTGGGAAGAGGGTATCCCCTGTGAATAAGAGGTGATTGTTGAGCAGGTAGCAGGCGCTTTCCGGCGTGTGTCCTGGCGTATGGAGAGCTGTAAGCGCTAGAGTGGGCGTTGTGAGTGTGTCGCCGTCGCGTATGGCCGTGAACGGGAAGGAGACGCGCTGTTGATCGGGCAGAAAGAGTATCGCGCCACTGCGTTCTGCGAGCTGGCGCGAACGCGAGAGATGGTCGGCATGAATGTGCGTATCAAAGACGCTCGTTACCTGCCAACCGTGCTGTGATGCCAGGTCGAGATACACCTGTGGGTCAAGCGACGCATCAATCACGAAAGCTTCGTCCTTTGCGCCAATGATATACGAAAGGCATCCTTTTCCGGTACGTCGCACCTGTAAAACTCGCACGGAGTCGCCCGTAATAGGGACTTCAGCCACATTCCAGGCCAGACTCCATGCTTTCATGCCACCTTCAAGAGAGAATGCCTGAATGCCCTGCGCCTGGAGAAGGCTGGCGGCAATCAGGCTGGTGTTGCCAGCGGCGCATACGGTGACTACCGGGATGTTCTCCGGCAATGCAAGATGGGCGAGGGCATGGGGATCGCGCGCTTTCAGCGCGTCATAGGCGTCGATGTGGATGCTGCCGGGAATGGCCCATTCGGCGCGTTCGCTCGTGGGGCGAACATCGAGGACAGTCACTTGCTTACCCTCTTCCAGCCAGGTTCTCAAGGTTTCAACATTCAGCGTCATCATTATGATGCTCCTTTTTCAATAACGGTGGGCAGGCCGAGAGCGCGCCATTCGGGCACTCCCTGTTCAAGTCTGCGCGCCGTATATCCATGTGCTTGCAGCAAAGCGACAGCCTCATCTGCGAAGACGCAGTAGGGGCCACGACAATATGCTACTATCTCTTTATCTTGCGAAAGTTCCGATAGGTGAGCTGCCAGGTTGGTCACGGGAATGGAAAGAGCACCGGGCAGATGTGCGGCGGCATATTCTTCTGAGGGGCGCACATCAAGGAGCAGGATATTTCCTTCGATCAGGCGTTGGATCAATTCCGGCGCGCTGATTGGCTGCAAGAGAGAGCGGTCATGCAGGTAGGTCTGCACAATGCGATCAATCTCGGCGATGCGGCTCTCTCCTACCTGTCGCATGGTTTGCCACAGGGTAAACACCTGCGCATCCGCGAGGCGATAGTATTGGTAGACGCCTTCGCGGCGCACCTCGACCAGTTGGGCGGCGCGCATTACTTGCAGGTGTTGCGAGGCATTGGCGATGGACATGCCCGTTTCTTGCGCGAGCGTTTCCACGCTGTGTTCGCCCTGGGCCAGCACTTCGAGGAGTTCGAGGCGATGACCGTTCGACAACGCTTTACCGATGCGGGCAAACTGTTCATAGAGCACATTTTTAAATTTTCGCTTCTCTTGCTTATCCATGTATTACACCATGAGGTCCGTGCTAAATTACCGGTGAATGACCGCTTGATTTTTTTTGCGCAACCAGGTAAGAATATTCTACTATTCAATAGAATACTTGAACATATGGAGGTTGTCAAGTAGCTGCTCCTGGCGAGATCAGGGTGGGGGCAAGCCCCACGGGTGCGAACTCAGGGTAATACTACCAGGGCGGGGGCAAGCCCCGCCCGTACCCTATACGATGCTTGTTGATATGCGCACCTTGCGGGGAGGTGGGGCAAGCTCGCGCTTTCACGGGCAGGTTGTTTTGAAAGGCATTGGTTGCCAAAGAGTGTTATGCGCCGGGGTGTTATCTCATCACTGCGTTCAGGGCAGGCTCTGAGTGCGGCGAGAGATTCTTCGCTGCGCTCAGAATGACAGTGTCTATCTGGCCGGGTCAGGCGGAGAGCCTTCGCTATGCTCAGGATGACAGCGAAGGGATGGATGACAGCGAAGGGATGGATGACAGCGAAGGGATGGATGACACCGCCCTGCCTGGATGGGTCCTTTCCTCAACAACCTACCAGTGAAAGACGCCCACAAGGGGCGTCGCTACTGAATTGATTAAAAAAGGGCGTCAATTGCTTGACGCCCTCTCGTTGATGTAGTCCAAATATTACGAAACTTCTCTACGAATTGCCGCGCTACAAGATCACATTACTTGCCGCACTACTCGAGAATTTTTCCGAGGAGCGCATCGAGCGTCTCCTATGTATATTAACGATAGACAGGGAATTTCTGTAACATCTTGACGCGCTTTTTCTCCTACTTTTCTTGTATACACGATATGCATGTGTTATGCTCAAACAGGCAGTTTCATAGCAAAAAAAGGAAAAAGAGAATCATCATGTCGGAACGAAAGCGGCAGAACTGGTATGTGCCTTTGCGGGTGCGTTTTCGCTCGCCTGCCGAGCGGGCGCAGTGGGAGCGCGAGCAGGGGGCGGGTTTGCCTGCCATACCGCTGACGCCGGATGACCAGGCGCTACAGATGACGGCTATGACGTTTCCTCATGATATAGATACTCCGTTACGGGCGCGACAAATCAAGGAGCTGATTCGCCTGGGCAATGTGTTGCGAGCGGAACTGGGGCTTGATGACATACTCCAGCGTATCGTGGCGGTTATCAGCGCCTGCACGGGTTTTCGTATCGCGGTCATCAACTTGCTTGAGGATCAGAATGACTATCTCACTCCTGTCGCTTTCGCGGGAGCTACGGAGGAGGGCCGGCGTATCGTGCGGGAGCATCCTGTGACGGTCGAGCAGTTGATGCGTATGATGCGCCCGGAATTTCAGATCAGCCAGAGCTATTTTATTTCGCATGAGTACGCGGCGGCGTTCGCGGATGTTGTGGGAGGGATGGATAAAACGCTGGATGATTATGAGCCTGGCGGATGGCACCCTGAAGACTGGCTCATCATTCCGCTCTTTAGCCCGCGCATGAGGAAGATGCTGGGTTTTTTGTCACTGGATGATCCGGTGGATGGCAAGATACCGATCGAGGAAAGCATTCAGGTGATCGAGTTGTTCGCGAACCAGGCCGCCATCGCTATCGATACTGCGCGTTTCTTTCAAGAGCGTGAGGCGGAACGGCTGGCGCTGGAAGAGTCTATTATCGCGCTGCGCCGCGATCTGGAGCAGGTGCAGCAGGGAGATTTGCGCGTGCGCGTGCGTCCTACTCATGAGAAGTTGCAGCCTGTTGTCGAGGCGGTGAATGTGATGATTGACGAGATTAGCGATATTCTGGGCAGCGCGCAAAAGGTGACGCAGGCGGTAGATGAGTACGCCCAGGATGTGCGCCGCAGTTCAGATGTGCTGGCGCGTGATACCAGCCAGCAGGAACGCCAGGTGGAGCATATTTCGCGAGTGACGGACGATATGGCAGGTACAATCAAACGTGTTTCGGAGCGGGCGGATACGTTGGCGGGTGCGGTTAAAGAAGCGACGGAAGTGACGCGAGGCGGTCAACAACAGATCGCGCGCGCCAATGATGGGATGCGTTTAGTACGCGATACGACCATGCAATCGGCGCGTGTGATTAAACGGCTGGGCGAGAGCGGGCAGGAGATCAATGATACCGTGGTGGAATTGACCAGCCTGACGACACGCATGAACCTGCTGGCGCTCAACGCGGCGATTGAGGCGGTACGGGCTGGCGAGCAGGGCCAGGGGTTTGTGGTGATTGCGCAGGAGATTCGCTCGCTGGCCGTGAGCAGCGCGGAGGCGGCGCGCAAGGTGGCGTCGCGCATCCGCTCCATTCAAAACGAGATCACCACCGTTTCACAGAGTGTTAACCAGAACATCCAGCATGTGGTGTCGCAGTCCGAACTGGTGACACAGACGGGTATTGCGCTGGAAGCCATTGGCTCAGTTATGGAAGATATGGTTGAGATGATGCAGGGGCTTGGGCCTGCTGCTGAGAGCCAGGCTACCGGGTCGCAACTGGTGGCGCATTCTGTGGAAGAAATCGCCGGTATGGCGAGCGAGATTGCCGGACAATGCGACCACATGAAGCAATCCTTGATGCACCTGGTGGAGTTGACGAATTCGCTGCGCAGTCGCTTCGCGGTGATTCGCGTGACGGAACGGTGAGGTTAGTTGCGGTACCAGAATTGATCCCATGCTTGCCAGAAATTATCTCCGGTTGATGCGACGGTGCGCGGTCCCTCGATAGTCACGCCAGTGCGTCCCATAAAATCGTTGGCGTTGTCGGGGGTTGCCAGTTCAACGCGGAAGGTGACGGGTGCGGGAAATTTGAGGGGTTTGGGCCAGTGTTTGAGGCTGACAGCCTGGGCTACGCGCATCTCGATGAGGGAGCAGGCGTCGCGTGGGGCCATATTGCGGGAGGAGTAGCGGCCCAGGCCGGTTTTCACGGGTGCGGCGACGACATCTTCTCCCAGCAGCGTGGTTACTTCGCGGCAGGTGGCTTCGTCGCCGGAGACGAAGATGGCGGGCACGTCCCAGCAGCCCGCGATGGCGGCGAGGATGCCGCTTTCGCCTACCAGCGTGTCGTTGATGCGCGCGTTGTACCATGCCTCGGATGAGACGGTGTGACAGAGGACGCTGTCGGGCGTGCCGGCCATGGCGTGCGCGCCCAGAAATAAGATGGCCTCGCAGCCCTCTTCAAAGGGGGTGATGTAGCGCGCCCAGGGGTAGCCAAAGACGTATTGCGCGCCCGATTCGAGGCGTTCGGGCTGAAAGCTTTTGAAGCTGTAGGCTCCGCCTGCGCCGTGACAATCGACCACCGTGATCTCTCTGGCCCCGGCTGCTCGCGCGCCGCGCACCGCGGCGTTCATCTCGTCGGTGTAGAGTTTGCGCGACTCTTCATAAAATGGCTTGCCAGCGGAGACTTGTTCCCATGTTTCGATGCAGGAAATGCCTTCCATGTCGCAGAAAATAACGACACGCATAACTATGTCCTCCCTCTCGCCAGTAAAACTATGTATTCTGCTCTCACCAATTATAACGGGCGGGGTGTGTTTGTGGTACCGTTCATTGATTTTGCGGCAAATATCCAGGAGGCCGGACGCCCACAAGGGGTGTTCCCTGCATGTCGGCTGGTTCTACAGATCCTTCGCTGCGCTCAGGATGACAGGCCAGAGGGTTGTCATCCTGAGCGCAGCGAAGGATCTCGTGCGCACCGGGAGTTGCAGGGCGAGC
>DAHVFL010000138.1 GCA_027316975.1 Chloroflexota bacterium
CCGCTATGGCGGCTTCGCGCGGCCCCATGGTGTAGAAGTAGCCGATGGGCAACAGGGCTACATCGGGCTGGTAGAGTTCGCCGATGATCGCCATATCGCTGAAGGCGCAGGTGTCGCCCGCGTGATAGAGCTTGAAGCCGTTCTCGAACTCGACTACGAAACCGACGGGTTCGCCTCCATACGTGCCATCCTCGGTGCTGCCCGAGTGGATGGCGTGCGTCATGCTGACTTTGATACCATCGACGTTGATGGTGCCGCCTTTGTTGAAACCAATCGTATTTTCGATGCCCTTTGACTGGAGCCAACCGGCCAGTTCCACCATGGCGGCTACCGTTGGTTTCGTCGCTCTGGCAATGCTCACCGCGTCGGCGACGTGGTCGAAGTGGCCGTGCGATACCAGCATCAAGTCAACCTTGTCGATGGTTTTCTGGTCGGCCGGGCAAACCGGATTGTTCACCCAGGGATCAATCAGGACGACTTTGCCACTCGGGCTGGTGATCTTGAAGGTAGCGTGTCCCAGCCAGGTAATGCGTACTCCATTGGTTTGCATGTGTGGTTCCTCCTTGAAAATACTTGTCACTTTGCCGCTTTATACGGGTAGTGCTGAGTCCGACGCCCTCGTTGCACTCGCGCAATCCAGGTGTGCTGAGCTCCCGGTCCGGGCGAATCTTGTGGGTGACTTTCCATAGGTCCTGCCATAGCTTCGCCGTCGAGAGCCGGCCCCAGAACCAGTATCCATTATAAACCTTGTATACAATAAGCCCCGGTTCGAGTAATAATTAGGAAATGTCGCGCCGAGAACAATATCTGCACGCATAAAGCTCTCTTCCCTTTTACTGTTAATACGTTGTCGTGTCACAGTAGCGACGCCCCTTGCGGGCGTCCCGTCGCGGTTCTCCTGTAGCAGAGCTGGCTAACGGGTACGGGACGCCCGCAAGGGGCGTCGCTACTGTTTAGCCTAATACGCCCGATTCGTAGCGGGGGCGTATTTCTTTCCCTGTGGTGAAACGGTCGAAGGCGAAATGCTGCATATCCACTGGCTTCGTTCCGGTCAGGATAAGTTGCGCCATCCATTGCCCGACGACGGGGGAGAGTTTAAAGCCATGCCCGCTGAAGCCAGCCGCGCAGTAGAGTCCTTCGTAAGCCGCCAGCCGGTCAAGGATGGGATGGAAATCGGGCGTATCGTCGTAGATGCCGGCCCAACTGCCGCGAGGAACGGCGCGGGTCAGCGCTGGAATGCTGCCTCCTGCCAGGGCGCGATAGCGGGCAATCTCTGTTTCGGTCAAGCCCTGGGAGTAGGCGTCCGGGTCGCTGGCGGTGAAGACGTTTTCCGCCGAACCAACAAGCGTGATACCGCCAAAATCGGGGCGCAGGTAAATCTGGCGCGTCAGGTCGAGTCCAACGGCGTGCATTCCGTGGCGTCCGCCGAAGTCGTTTGGGCGACGCAGCGCGAGCATGGGGTGACGAGTTGCTGTAATGGGCAGTGGAATGCCGAGCGGTTGCGCCAGCGCGCCACTCCATACGTTGGCTGCCAGTACTACTATAGGTGCCTGGATGTCGCCCTGCGAAGTTTGTACGCCTGTGACGCGCTCGCCAGTTGTCAAAATACGGTTGATGGTAACGCCCTCGCGGATAATCACGCCGTGATGACGCGCGCGTTGCGCGAAGCAATACATCGTTGCCATGGGGTCTGCCACGCCCGTATCTGGTTCGTAGCAGGCCAGCGCCATGCCCGCGCTGCTGAAGCCTGGCGCGACCTCGCTGATCTCGTCCGCGCTAATAATGTGTGTAGTGACACCCTGTTCCTGCTGCATCCGCACATTGGCGCGCAAGGCATCGACTCCTGCTTCGTCGATCATCACCACCATACCGGTTGTGACGAAACCGCAATCGCCGCCCACGCGATCATCGAACTGCTGAAAAACAGCCAGGCTCTCTTTCGCCATGCGGGCGGTAAATTCGTTGGAGTAGTGTTGCCTGACGATTGCTCCTGAGCGTCCTGTGGTGCCGTTACCTAGCCCCTGTCTTTCAAGCAAGATGATCTTACCATTGCCCTGCCGGACAAGATGATAGGCGATGCTCGCTCCCATCACGCCACCGCCAATGATCACAATATCGGCCTGTTCAGTCATGATGGCGTACTCCTTTGCTCGTAAAATGCGGACATCATGTGTGATGAGCGAGGACTTGCCCCCGCCCTGGCTCACTATCAGAGTATCAGCCTCCTATAGAAACTGCAAGGCTGCATGGTGGGGAATAAATATGCCGAAACTGACGTTATAAGGTTAGTGCTAGTAAAAGGTAAGCTCCAATGTCGTAGCTCCTGCGGGCATCACTATTTCCCTGGCTTATATTCAAAATGAACCCTTGTGTTTGGGTGTTTTCAAGTAACAAGCAATAGAGGTGAAAAACATGGGTGAAGCATCCCGCGAAATCATGCGGCAGGCTCGCAAACAGGTAGAAGAATGGACCCCTGCCCACGTGCATGAGGCCCTGGCTGAACAGCACGAAGCTGGCAGCGATGGACAAGATATTGTTTTAGTAGACGTGCGAGAAAAAATAGAATGGAACGAGGGCCATATCCCCGGCGCGATCCATGTGCCGCGTGGCTACCTGGAATTGCAAATAGAAGAAGCGGTTCCCGATAAGTCAAAGACGGTGGTGCTGTATTGCGCGGGCGGTGTGCGTTCGCTCATGGCCGGCAGCACCCTCAAGCAGATGGGCTACCCAAACGCCATCTCCATGTCGGGTGGATTTGGTCAATGGAAGAGCGGCGGCTTGCCGTTTGTGCAGCCGCGCACTCTGACCGAGGCGCAGAACAAACGCTACAGCCGCCATTTGCTGGTACCCGAGGTGGGCGAGCAGGGCCAGTTCAAACTGCTTGACTCGAAGGTATTGTTGATTGGCGCGGGCGGGCTTGGCTCTCCGGCTGCCTACTACCTTGCGGCAGCAGGCGTCGGCACGCTGGGCATCATCGATGCTGACGTGGTAGATGAAAGTAACTTACAGCGGCAAATTCTCCATAACACCAAACGCATAGGCCAGTATAAAGCCGATTCAGCGCGGGAAACGATCGAGGCGCTGAACCCCGACGTGAAGGTAGTGACCTATATTGATATATTGGACGAGACCAACGTGGCGCGTATCATCGCTGATTATGATGTGATTCTTGATGGCACCGACAACTTCCCTACCCGTTACCTGTTGAACGATGCCGCTCTGCGCGCCAATATCCCGGTTGTGCATGGGAGTGTCTTTCGCTTCGAAGGCCAGTTGACGGTCTTTAAGCCATATGATGGTCCATGTTACCGCTGCCTGTATCCAGAGCCGCCCCCGGCCGCGCTGGCTCCAAGCTGCGCCGAAGCTGGTGTGCTGGGCGTTTTGCCCGGTATCATCGGGCTGCTCCAGGCGACCGAGACCATTAAACTCTTACTGGGCATCGGTGATCCACTGGTTGGCCGCTTGATGACGTATGACGCCCTGGCAGGCGAATTTAGCGAATTGCGGCTGTTCCGCGATCCCAATTGTCCGGCCTGCGGCGAACACGCCCACCTGGATAACTTGCCAACATACTCGGATGTGTGCGCCATGCCGGTGCGGGCGTAAAATTTAGGAGGATAGCAAATGGCAAATGTTCGTCTCGCGCCTGTATTGCGGGCTTCGGTTGGTGGATCGAAACAGGTGACTGCCTCTGGTAGCAACCTGACAGAGGTGCTGGCCGATTTGTATGCGCGTTTCCCCGCCTTAAAAGAGCAGATTCAGCCGGAGGAGAGCCTCAGTCGCTTTATTAATGTCTATGTCAACGACCAGGATGTGCGATACTTACAGGGGCTGGAGACCAGCGTTGGCCCCAATGATACCGTCATCTTGCTGCCTGCGATGGCGGGCGGTCGCTAAACTGACCCGTCAGGGGGAAATATTCTATGCTGTACACTGGCATCCTTGATACCATCGGAAATACGCCACTGGTTGAACTGAAAAGTTTCAGTCCGCGTCCCGGTGTGCAGATTTTCGCCAAGTTAGAGGGCGCCAATCCTTCCGGCAGCATCAAAGATCGCATCGCTAAAAAGATGATCGAAGAGGCCGAGGCTACCGGGAGGCTTACTCCCGGCGCGATTCTGCTGGAACCGACCAGTGGGAACACTGGTATCGCGCTGGCGATGATTGCGCGTGTCAAGGGCTATGGATTTGTGGCGGTCATGCCCGGCAATGTGACGCAGGAGCGGCGGCAGATGCTCGAGTTATACGGTGCAAAGATCGTCTATTCCGATGGCGCGCTGGGCAGCAATGGCGCGGTAAGACTGGCAAAAGAACTGGCCGGTAGCGATGATCGCTATATCATGCTGTACCAGTATGGCAACGACGCGAACCCACGCGCTCATTACGAAGGCACCGCCGTTGAGATCATCCGAGATCTGCCTGACCTGGATGTCTTCGTGGCAGGTCTGGGGACGGGCGGCACGCTGACCGGCACTGCCCGGCGTCTGAAAGAGTATAATCCAGCCATTAAGATCGTGGCTGCCGAGCCGTTGCAGGGCGAAGGCGTGCAGGGGTTGCGCAGCCTGGAAGATGGCTTTGTGCCGCCAGTGTTGGACCAATCGCTGCTCGATAGCAAAATTCTGGTGTCCGCCGCGGATTCGATTCGTCGCACGCGCCAGTTGAAAGACCAGGAAGGCATCTTTGCCGGACCATCCTGCGGCGCGGCCCTACACGCGGCCTTGCGTGTTGCATCCAGCATGGAACGCGGTAAAATTGTGGTGATTCTTGCCGACGGCGGCTGGAAGTACCTCAGCGAAGACCTGTGGACACGTGATATAGAACAATTGGAAGACGATCTAGGGGGCATATTATTATGGTAGCTGGCGAACCATTTGTAGCGCGTATTCCCCAAAAATTGTATGATGAGATGGCTGCTCATATCATAGCAGGCTATCCCAATGAAGCCTGTGGCGCGTTGGGTTGCAAAGATGGTCAGGTGGTCAAGCACTACCCGACCGCCAACGCCGCCGGGCAGCCCGACGATTTCTCCATTATCGCTCCCAACGATCTGCTCGACATCTTCGATGATATCGAAGAGTACAACGGCGAGATGATCTACTATCACTCCCACCCCGTCAGCGAGGCTTACCCTTCGCGCCGCGACAAAAACTACGCGAAGCTCAGCAAAATCCAGTACATCATTTTCTCCCATCGCTTCTATCCCGAACCACCCTATGCGCGAGTCTTCCTGGTTCACGATGATGATACAGTGACAGAAGGTAAGATCGAGGTTGTGTAGGCAATTATCCCCAATTGTCTTGCAAATTTGAACAAAAGACCGCATAATAGGGTATATATTTGCATGTAGCAGAGAGGAAGGATTTAAGAAGATGAATGACGAATCTGAAAGCTCACGACCTCATTACTCCTCACCATTTGACGCTATCCAACATCTGGACGAACACTTGGGCGAATATTGGAGCGCTCGCGAACTCTACAAAATTCTCGGTTATACGGAGTGGAGAAACTTCAATAATGTCGTCATTAAAAGGGCGATGAAAGCCTGTGAAGAGAACGGACGGGCCGTTTCGGATCACTTTGTACAATCATACAAGGCGATCGCCGGAGGAAAAGGGGCGAAGCAGAATGTGTCTGATGTGCTACTTTCCCGGTATGCAGCATATTTAGTCGTGATGAATGGCGATCCAAAAATGCCAATTGTGGCGATGGGGCAGGAATATTTTGCAGGGCAGACGCGCCGCCAGGAACTGGCAGCCGCGCAGGCTGATGCAATTGAATTACTTCCTGAAGATCAGAAACGCCTCTACCGGCGCGCGGAAGTCTCTATCCAAAATGTCCAGCTTTCTGTCGCAGCACGGCAAGCCGGTGTGATTACTTCGACTGACTTTTCGACCTTTCAAAACCATGGCTACAGGGGTCTCTATACTCTTACAGAAGATCAGATTCATGCCAGAAAAGGACTTCAGAAAGGTGAGCATATCCTTGATTGGATGAATAGCGACGAACTGACCGCGAACGCTTTCCGCGCTAGCCTCGCCAGACAGAAGTTAGAACGCGAACAGATTCAGGGCAAGGAGAACGCGAACCAGGCACATTATCAGGTTGGACAAATTGTACGCCAGGCCATAGCGCAGGCGGGTGGAGCTATGCCAGAGGAGATTCCCACACCAGACAAGAGTATCCTGCAACTGCAAAGCGACGAAC
Organism: Chloroflexota bacterium; assembly: GCA_027316975.1. Lineage (GTDB taxonomy): Bacteria > Chloroflexota > Ktedonobacteria > Ktedonobacterales > Ktedonobacteraceae > CF-113. The sequence goes on from DAHVFL010000138.1 coordinate 6,205, forward strand.
AAAAGCGGCTGCAACGAAGTCGGCAGCCATCGCTCTTTGACGAACCCGCCAATGGTGAAACGCCACCGGCGGGGGACGAGTCATAAAAAGTAAGAGAAATGAAACATATCTAATCTGTGGATAATTTGCAAGCCAACTAGCCAGAAACCACACTGCAACCTCGTTTATTACAATCAGGGAAGAATCACAGGTCTGCCGGGCCTGGGGAGAGCCTGTCTAAATTATCCTGTTATTTATGGATTTGCTGGTATTTGAGGTGCTGGTTGCAAGATATTCATCAAACGACGCTTCCTCTGGGGAGTATTTTACGCGAACGGTACAGGATTGAAGGGCTGCTTGGCAAAGGTGGCTATGGGTCTGTATACCTGGTGCGCGATTTACGGGTCAGGGGCAACTTGTTTGCTTTGAAAGAGACCAGTAACCCCAACAGGAAAGATCAGCAGCGTTTTCTCTTCGAGGGCGAATTACTCAAAAAGCTCGATCATCACGCGCTGCCGCGTGTATATCGCGTTTTTGATGATGACTCCCGGCAGCGCACCTATATGCTGATGGATTATATCGAAGGACCTAACCTGGAGGCGTTGCGCCGCCAGCGCGCTGACAAGCGCTTTACCCTTTCTCAAGCCTTGATTGTGCTGGCTCCTGTTGTAGACGCCGTACAATTTCTGCATAGCCAGCAGCCGCCAGTATTGCATCGCGATATCAAGCCCTCCAATATTATTGTACCTTTGTCGGGCGACGACACCGTACTGGTAGATTTTGGCATTGCGAAGGAATTTGTGCCGGATGGCACCACGACAGCGTTTCGCACCGGCTCGCCCGGTTTTGCCGCGCCTGAACAATATAGTCGCGGCACCAGTACGCGCAGCGATATCTACGGGCTGGGCGCGACCATGTACAATTTGCTAACCGGTACGCTTCCTACTGATGCGCTTGATCGCATGACGAAGACCAGCAGCGGTGAGCCTGATCCACTGATCGTCGTGCATATGCTCGCTCAGAATATTCCGCAGGACGTTTCAAAAACCATCGCGAGGGCGATGGCTTTGAACAGCAACGACCGTTTCGCCACCGTCGAGCAATTCTGGCAGGCATTTGACGCGCACGAGGGTTGGAAACCATTGCGCAGTCCAGAAGCCGCATTATCCACGTCAAATAAGGAACCAGTTACCTCCGTTCTCGCCAGCAATACCCCCATTCCAGGCAATGGTGCGGCACCAGAACGTAACCGCCTGCGCCGCTTCCGGTTCTCTGGTAGGCTGCTTTTGATCTTGCTGGCGGTATTACTTGCCGCAGGCTCTTTCGCAGGCACATTCTTTTACCTGCGAGGGCATCCGAGCGCCAACGCGGCCTTGCCTACTGCTTCGGCAGGCGTAGCAACGGTGCAGAATTCTCCCATATCTCTCGCGACAAAGGTACCGACGGTGATAGCGATTTCCCCAACGCCCGGAAATACCCCTTCGCCAACAAAGCAGCCGGTAGTTGTACCGTCTGTTCAATCCACATCGCCCCCACCTCCACCCCCGACGCCTCGCCCAACTACAACGCCCCGTCCGACGCCGTCGCCCACGCCTGTTCCCTATCCCAAAATCGGAGGCACCTATAACGGCACTATCAACAATACAACGGCGGGTATCATTACAGGTATGTCACTATCTATCCAGCAGAAAGTCGGCCAGGGTGCGATTAGCGGCTACTTTACCGTCAATCCTGCTCTAGTAGGCAATGGTAATTTCACCGGCACGGTAAATACCGTGAAGTATGTACAATTCACGGTGCAATCATACAATGGCAATGCTCCGCTGTATTTTTGGGGCTGGGTGCAAGCTGATAGCAGCCTGCTGGGCAACTATTGCAGTGTGAATTCGCGTAATCAATGCGACCCCAATGCGGGCGGGTCGGGAACATGGCATGTCGCGCCTACGTCGCAGCCCGCCCTTGACGGGTTCCATTCATTTCGCTTATAATATAGTTAGAGTATCGAAATGATTACGGAGAGGGTATTTGGTAAATGGTTCGGCATGAGACTGAACTAACGGCTGCGCTGCTTGACATCACACCAAAACTGGTAAGACGGCTGCGGCCTGATATGCCCGCGGATGACGAATCGCCGGCTGATCCAACCTGGCACGAAGTTGTTGCATTGCGAGCAACTCCTGGTCAACTGACCTTGCTCTACACGCTGGTGGAGCGTGAGCGCTGCACGATGCAGGAACTCGCCGAAGAACTGGCCGTTGCGCCATCCACTGCAACCGCTATGGTCAAACGCCTCGTCGCGCAGGGATATATCGAACGTAGCCATGATGATGCCGACTGGCGCACCGTATGGGTGCAGCCTACAGAGACCGGTAAGCTGGCAGTAGATATCTACCAGCAGGCGCGCCTGCGCTCGCTGCACTGTCGTTTGAAATATCTTAGCGACGAAGAACGTGCCTCCATACAGGCTGCCTTACCCGCCCTCTATCACCTGATCGAAGGAAAGAAATTAGAAGAAGGATCGCGATGAGTTCCACCCGTTCTACTCCCAACAGTTCCACAGGTATACCAGAAGAAAGGCTGTCTCCTGAAGCTACCGCAGAACATAAGAATGGCTATCAATGGACGGCGCTTTCTGTGACAACGGTTGGGGCGCTGCTGGCCTCGATTCAGGGTTCGGCGCTGCTCATCGCCCTGCCAAATATCCTGGCAGAACTGCACGCTACGTTCCTGACGATTATGTGGGTACTGCTCGGTTATTTGCTGGTACTTACCGCGCTTACCCCAGTTATCGGACGCCTGGCGGACATCTTCGGGCGTAAGCGGCTCTACAATGCCGGGTTTATCGTCTTTACCACAGGCTCGCTCATTTCAGGACTGGCGCAGCCGCAATTTCACGGCGGTGATCTCATCGTGGGGCGCGTCACTCAGGGCCTGGGAGCATCTTTGCTCGTTACCAATAGCACAGTAATCGTTACCGATGCGTTCCGCAAAGGCCAGGTCGGGCTGGGACCTGGCATTAACCAGATCGCGGGCGCGGCTGGTTTCCTCGTCGGTCCCATCGTGGGCGGTCTGTTGACGGAGATATCCTGGCGCTGGGTTTTCCTCTTCAATGTTCCGCTGGGTATCTTTGGCGCGATCTGGGGAATCTGGCGGTTGCGCGAACCGGTGCGCCCGCGCGAACGGCAGCCGTTAGACTGGTTCGGAGTCATTTTTCTGGCTGGTGGCCTGGCTGGACTGCTGCCAGGATTAAGCTTGCAAGCTTTCCCTATTCTGCCTGCCGCGACCACGACTACCATCTTAATCGCCGGTATTGTATTCCTTATCCTCTTCATCGTGATTGAACCGCGTATCAAGGTGCCCCTGGTGCAACTGCGCCTCTTCCGCAGTCGTATCTTCGCGCTGGCAAACCTGAGCGGTCTGCTTAACGGCATTGCGCGTGGCGCGGTGCTATTCCTGTTGATCTTTTTCCTGCAAGGCCCCTATGGACAGGACCCCTTGAAGGCAGGTTTGATGCTCATTCCTTTTGGGGCCGCATTTATGCTGGTTGGTCCGCTCAGTGGGCGTCTCTCAGACCGCATCGGCTCGCGCATCCTGGCTCCCATTGGCCTGAGCATTTCGGCGCTGGCGCTCTTCGCGCTCACCACCATCGACCAGCATACCCCGTACTGGTTGCTGGCAATCTTCATGGCGGTAATGGGCGGCGGTTCCGGCTTCTTCGTCTCGCCCAACACTAACGCCATCATGAGTTCGGTGGAACCTTACACTCGTGGGGCGGCGGCAGGCATCCTCAACATGCTCAACAACACCGGCCAGATGCTCAGCATCGCCATCGTTTTCCCGCTCGCGCTCAGCAAATTGCCCTTTGGCGCGGTGCAGCAGGTCTTCATTACCGGCGGCGGCATGGGAAGCTTTTCCTCGATCATCCCAGTGTTTTTGTCGGGATTGCACGAGGCTTTCCTGATCTCGTTCATATTGAGCGTCATCGCTGCGATTGTGGCAGCGCTGCGGCCTTCGCATGGGACGCGATTGCTTGGAGATGAAGAGGCGGCTTAGTCCTGGTGAGATTGCCCTTCAGCTAT
>DAHVFL010000139.1 GCA_027316975.1 Chloroflexota bacterium
CGGTATACTGGGTTGCGCAGATTATTGGCGGCATTCTGGGCGCGCTCGTTATTGCGGTCAGCTTTGGTTGGACGAAGGCTGCCACGACTGGCCTGGGTCCGACAGACTTCGGTGGAGCGATTAGCCTGTACGGCACGGGCGGCGGCTGGCTTGTTGCCATCTTAATGGAGACCATAGGCACGTTCTTCCTGCTGCTGGTCATCATGGGTACGGCTGTGGATGGTCGCGCGCCCGCCGGTTGGGCAGGCCTTATCATTGGTCTGATGGTTGCCGGTGAGATATTCGCCTTTGGCCCCATCACGAACGTCGCGCTCAACCCGGCGCGCGCCTTTGGCCCGGCTCTCCTGCAGGTGCTACTCGGCGGCACATACGACCTTTCTCATATGATCGTCTATCTCGTTGGGCCACTGCTGGGTGGGACGCTGGGCGTGCTTACCTATGACTTCTTGCAGCGCGCTCGCACTACGGGCAGCGCGGCGATTGGCGGCATTTCCGAATCAGCAGTCGAGCAACACCGTTAGTCTGCTTAGTGTGTAACCTCGGAAAAAAGTGATCATTCCTTTCAAGAAGGAGACAGGCAAAAGATGAAAAAACTCATTAACAGCCCTGAGAGTGTGGTATCGGATGCGCTGGCGGGTATGCAAGCCTTGCATCCTGAACTACTGCGCGTGGTGCGCGTTGACGCCGATAATCAGATCATTGTGCGTGCCGATGCTCCGGTGCGCGGCAAGGTGGGGCTAATCTCCGGCGGCGGCAGCGGCCACGAGCCGATGCATGGCGGTTTTGTCGGGTATGGGATGCTTGACGCGGCCTGCCCAGGCGCGGTGTTCACCTCGCCTGTACCAGACCAGATGTTGGCCGCGACGAAGGCCGTCGATGGCGGCGCGGGTGTCTTGCACATCGTGAAAAACTACACCGGCGACGTGCTGAACTTTGAAATGGCGGCTGAGTTGGCCGAGGCCGAGGGTATCCAGGTTGCCAGCATCGTGACCAACGATGATGTGGCTGTGCAGGATAGCCTCTATACGGCTGGTCGGCGCGGCGTAGGCGTGACGGTGCTGCTGGAAAAGATTGTGGGTGGCCTGGCCGAAGGTGGCGCGTCACTGGCCCATGTGGCCGACCTGGCGCGTAAGGTCAACGACCATGGCCGCAGCATGGGTATGGCTCTGACCTCCTGCACGGTGCCTGCCGCCGGCAAACCAACCTTTGAACTGCCTGATGACGAGATGGAAATCGGCATCGGTATTCATGGCGAGCCGGGACGCCGCCGTGTCAAGCTCGCGCACGCCTCTGAAGTCACCGAAATGCTCGCGACCCCCATCATTGAAGACCTCGGTCTGAAAGCTGGTGAGCGCGTGCTGGCCTTCGTCAACGGCATGGGTGGCACACCTCTGATCGAGTTGTACGTGGTTGCCAGTGAACTTGCCAAAATCTTGAAAAGCAGGGATGTCACGATTGCGCGTTCGCTGGTTGGCAGTTACATCACCTCGCTTGAAATGGCCGGATGTTCGATTACCCTGCTGCGGCTCGATGATGAATTGACCCGCTACTGGGATGCGCCAGTGCATACTCCTGCCCTGCGTTGGGGTATGTAGACGGCGAAGTGGGTGTGAACCGGGTGTTTGCCTGTAAAGTGGCTCTTACAGCGCTTTGCCGCGCATAGTACAATGTGATCGAGCCGGGTAGGGGACGCCAGCCCTTATCAGGGTGCGGGGGTGATTACACATCGCCGCGCCCTGTGGGTACCTTTCAACGATTGACTGTGCTAGATGAGTACGCTTTACGGGTGAGCGCGAGGTTCACCCCACGCTTTGTGGAGGAAACTATGCCAATAACGCCAGAGGATACGGTGCGCTGGATTCGTCGGATTGCGGTGGTACTGCACGAAAACCGCGAATATCTAACACAACTGGACTCGCCCATAGGTGATGGCGACCACGGTATCAATATGGATCGTGGCTTTAAGGCCGTCATTGATAAATTGCCAACAGTAGCGAATATGGATATTGGCTCAATTCTCAAGACGGTCGGGACAACGCTGGTTTCGACGGTGGGCGGCGCGAGCGGCCCGCTCTATGGAACCGCGTTCCTGCGCGCCAGTATGGCGACCTCTGGCAAACACGAACTGTATGAAGCCGATGTCGTGCATATGCTGGAAGCCGCGCTGGAGGGCGTCAAGGCGCGTGGCAAGGCTCAACCCGGCGAAAAGACGATGGTTGACGCGCTGACCCCCGCCCTTGCTGCCATGAAAGAAGCTGAGCAGCAAAATGCGGGTCTGGCGCGACTGCTGCGGCGCGGTAGTGATGCCGCAGAAGCGGGCATGAAAGCAACCATCCCCCTGCTGGCGACGAAGGGGCGCGCCAGCTATTTAGGCGAACGCAGCGTTGGACATCAAGATCCTGGCGCAACGTCGAGCTGGCTGATGCTAAAAGCGCTGGCTGATACCTGCGCATAAAAGTAGAGAATAATCGAACACGTGAAGAAAGCGAGTTCGCCGGTGTGAATGCGCGCGCGCGGCGAATGCAGGGTACTTTTTATTCTGTTGCTGCGCAATAAGGAGACATATTCATGACGGTGGGCTTAGTAATCGTTTCTCATAGCGCTCGCCTGGCGGAGGGAGTTGCGGAACTGGCGGGGCAGATGGCGCACGGGAAAGTGGCGATCGCGGTGGCAGGAGGAGCATCAGAAGGTGGCCTGGGAACGTCTGTTGAGAAAATTCTCGCCGCGCTGCGCCAGGTAGATGGGCCGGAGGGTATTCTGGTTCTGCTCGATCTGGGAAGCGCTGTCATGGCAACAGAGATGGCGGTTGAAGTTTTTGTACAGGCTTCGCCCCATGCAGTATTGATCAGTCCCGCGCCACTTGTCGAGGGCGCTGTAATCGCTGCCGTCGAAGCCTCGGTTGGTAATAGCCTGCCAGAAGTGGCGGAAGCCGCTGCCAGCGCGTACACCTTACCCAAGATCAATAGCCGCAGTTGAGAGTAGAAGGACTACGAAGGTGCCAGTAGTTGAGACCAGTCTCGTTATTACAAATACAGTTGGTTTGCATCTCCGCCCCGCGGGATTGCTGGTGCAGACTGCCGCGCAGTTCCAGTCGAAGATTGTGGTGCAATTTGGCGGTAAAACCGCCAATGCTAAAAGCATCATGGGTGTGATGAAACTGGAGGTGACGGTTGGCTCTACCATCCTCCTGCGAGCCGAAGGAGAAGACGCTGAACAGGCGATAGCAGCGTTGACGGACCTGGCGCGTCGAAACTTTGATGAAGAGGAGTGAAGCGGTGAGTTCATCTGTGTTGCCAGTCCATCCGGCGCGCGTAGTACCAATATCGCCAGGGATCGCGATTGGCCCGGCGCGTATTTTCCGTTCCGCCGGTCCTGCGGTGATAGATACAATGATTCCTCCTCACCAGGTTGCGGCAGAACAGCAACGGCTGCAAGAAGCTATCACTGCCGCCCTGCAAGAGCTACAGGAACTACAAACGCATGTGGAAAAAACGGTTGGTCGCCATGAAGCCGCTATATTTCAGGCGCAGCAACTGATAGTGCAGGACCCCGACTTCTTAGAAGAAACGAACGAGACCATTGCCACTCACTTATTTTCTGCCGGGGCTGCTCTTCAGCAGGTCGCAGAGAACCAGGCCCGGCAACTGGAGGCGCTTGCCAGTGAGTTGCTGGCTGCCCGCGCTGCCGATGTGCGCGATGTTGCCGCGCGCGTGCTACGCCACTTACAGAGTGAAGGTCATGCAGCTACAACTCCTGTTGATCAGAAAACGCCTGTGCTGATTGTCGCCTACGATCTCACGCCATCGGATACCGCCACCTTTGACCCGGCGTTTATTCTCGGCATCTGTACCGTTGTGGGAGGGCCGACTACACACGCCGCTATTATCGCTCGCGCGCTGGAGATTCCCGCCGTGTGCGGCATTGATGCACTTGTGCTGGAAAGCTTGCAGGACGGCCAACAACTCGCCATAGATGGCGCGCAGGGTTTGTTTTACACGCAACTCGATACCGGGCAATCGCACATATTGCGCGCCGCGATGGAGCAACAGAGGGAAGAACGCGCGCGCCGCCGCTTGCAACACGAGACGCTCTGGCGCGCCCGACCCGGCTCGACGGCGGATGGAGCGCGTATCCAGGTGTTTGCCAACGTTGGGGATGTGGATGGCGCGCGTTCCGCCGCCGAACTGGGAGCCGAAGGCATCGGGTTGTTGCGCACCGAGTTCCTTTTCGGCGGGCGCGATATTTTTCCCGGCGAGCAGGAGCAATACGAGAGTTATGTAGCCCTCTTTCGCGCCTTTGGCGAGCGCGCCTCTCCGGGCAAGACCATTATTGCGCGCACGCTCGACGCCGGGGCCGATAAGCCTTTTCCCGCCTTAGAGCCTCTAATTGGCTCTATGCAGGAAGCGAATCCCGCGCTGGGCCTGCGCGGGGCGCGCATTTCCCTGGCACACGAAGCATTGCTGCGCCAGCAATTGCGCGCTTTGTTGCGAGCAGGCGTAACTGCTTCTATCGAACTGGCGATCATGTTTCCCATGATTGCCACCGTCGAAGAGGTGCGCCGCCTGCGCGTCGTCTATGACGAGGTGTACGGCGAACTCACGCAAGAAGGGATAGCCGTTTGTGCGCAAACGCAGGTTGGTATCATGGTGGAAACGCCTGCCGCCGCGCTCATGGCGGATGCGCTGGCGCGCTACGTCGATTTCTTCAGCATCGGAGCCAACGACCTCTTCCAATACACGATGGCGGCTGACCGCACCAATAGCCGCGTTACCAGCATGTTTGGCGCGCTGGAACCGGCGGTGTGGCGCAGCATCGACATGATTGTGCGAGCGGGCGCGGCGCGTGGCAAGCTGGTGGCGGTGTGCGGCGAACTGGCGGCAGATACGCGCATCGGCCCCCTGCTGGCCGGTCTGGGTGTCAAAGAACTGAGCATGAGTCCCCCGGCTATGCTCAAGGTCAAAGCTGCGTTACATGCTCAAACTATGGACTACTGGCAGCAGCGAGCGCGGGAATTGCTCAAAGCGGAGACGGCTGCGGATGCGCAGGCGGTGTTGCTGTCGTAAACTGAGACCAGGACAAATTCATCAAGTGCGATGTGCTACAATTTTATTACTGGCTCAGGTGAACAAGGCAAAACATTACGAGGCGCGAACGATGAAAATAATACATCGCCCCGGTCAATCAGAAAACGGTGAACTGCGCTGGCAGGGCGTGCCGGTGCGCGCATATGGCCCGGAGAATAGTGGGGCCGATCGTGCCACGCGCCAGGTATTAATCGGAGCGGACGAAAACTCGCCGCATTTCCATCTGCGTTATTTCGCGGTGCAGCCGGGTGGCCATACTTCGCTCGATCAACACGCGCACGATCACGGCGTGTATGTGCTACACGGACGCGCCCGTTTGTGCCTGGGCAGTAGCAATGATGAATATGAAATTAGTATGGGCGATGTTATTTATATTCCAGGCAACGAAATCCATCAATTTTCCACGCTGGGTGACGAACCTTTCGGATTTCTTTGCATTGTACCTGCGCAACGGTAAAGAATATGTTAGCTGTCGAATACCATAGCAACGAGGATGTACGCATCGTTGAAGCGCCTGTCCCCGAAATAGGCCCCGGCGAATTGCTGGTACAGATGCGGGCGTGTGGACTGTGTGCCAGCGATGTGATGGAGTGGTACATGCGGCCCCGCGCACCGCTCTATCCCGGACATGAACCCGTTGGCATCGTTGCGGAAGTCGGAGAGGGTGTGCAACAATTCTCGGTTGGGCAACCCGTCTTTATGCATCATCACGTTCCTTGCATGGTCTGCCACTACTGCCAGCGCAGCTCCTTCTCGCAGTGTGCAACTTTCCGCGCCACGCGCCTGTATCCGGGCGGGTTGGCTGAATATATTCGCGTACCAGCTCTGAACGTGCAGCTTGACGTTTTGCCTCTGCCTGATACGCTTTCCTTTGATGCCGCCACGTTGATCGAGCCGTTGGCCTGCTGCGTGCGCGGCATCAATCGCGCCGGTATTCAGCCGGGCGATAGCGTACTCATTCTGGGCGCGGGCAGCAACGGTCAGATGCTCGCTCAACTGGCCCGGCAGCGCGGTGCGCTGCGTGTAATCGTCGTTGATCCTGTTGCCTATCGCCGCCAGCGTGCAATAGCAAGCGGCGTAGACTACGCGCTTGACCCCCAGGTTGGGGAGTTGAGCGCGCAGGTCGCTAGCATCAACGACGGGCGTAAACCCGATAGTGTGATCGTCACGCCTTCTACCATCAGCGCCATGCAGCAGGGTCTTGAACTTGCAGGTCCTGGTGGAACTATTTTGCTGTTCGCGCCCCCGCCTCCAGAAACATTGTTGCCTGTCACTGCCAATACCCTCTTTTTCCAGGAGATCAGCCTGCGCAGCAGCTATTCGGCTGGTCCCCACGAGACGCGACAGGCTCTTAATTTGCTCACCAGCGGACGCATAGGCGCTGAGAGTGTGATTACCCATCGTTTTGCCTTACGTGACGCAGAGCAAGCGTTTCGGTTGATAGCAAGGCCGGGTGACGCATTAAAAGCGGTGATTGTCGGCGGATAGTAATTACGTATTCACCTGATGAACATTACCCACCAGGAACACTAATATTCTGTCATCCTGAGCGCAGCGAAGGATCTGCGCTCGGCCCGGTGAGAGATCCTTCGCTGCGCTCAGGATGACAGCACCGGCTCTGGTCGGGAAAATTCATAGGACTCGCCTGCACTACCTCCCGCTTTGATGTATAATACAATTGCTCTGGCGTCCGCACAGGACGCCTGTAAAATGTTGTAGGGGTCAATGTGTCCTGTAACAAATCGGATACGTGTAAATACTATAGAGCGAGGTGTAATTTGACACAGACAGGCTTCTACAAGAATGAGGAGAAAATATGACAACAGCTGAAACCAGTTCCCAGGTGCAACAGTGGACACAGCTTGCCCAGCAGTTGCGCGTAGATAGTATTCGTTCCACTACTGCCGCAGGCTCAGGGCATCCCACTTCATCGATGTCGGCGGCTGACCTGATGGCCGTGTTGATGAGCAGCTATCTGCATTACGACTTTGACAACCCGGCACTTCCCAACAACGACCACCTGATTTTCTCGAAAGGCCACGCCTCTCCCTTGCTTTATTCCATGTACAAGGCGGCAGGCGCGATCAGTGACGAGGAACTGCTCACTCTACGCAAATTCGGCAGCCGCATAGAGGGGCATCCCACGCCGATTTTACCCTGGGTGGATGTCGCAACCGGCTCGCTGGGGCAGGGATTGCCTATCGGCGTGGGCGTAGCGCTGGCCGGGAAATACCTGGACAAATTGCCCTATCATATCTGGGTGCTTCTCGGTGATAGCGAAATGGCGGAAGGCTCGATCTGGGAAGCCTTCGATCATGCCACGCATTATAAGCTGGATAACGTGGTTGCCATCCTCGATTGCAACCGCCTGGGGCAGCGCGGCGAGACCGAACTGGGCTGGAACACTGCCGCCTATGAAGCGCGCGCCACCGGCTTCGGCTGGAATGCCATCGTCATTGATGGACACAACTATGACGAAATCAACAGTGCCTTCGCGCAGGCCAGCCGGCCCAACGGCCAGCCAACCCTGATTATCGCCAAAACGATGAAGGGCAAAGGCGTCTCCTTCCTGGAGAATAAAGAAGGCTGGCATGGCAAGTCGCTCAACCAGCAGCAGGAAGAGCAGGCCTTGAGCGAACTGCATTACGTGCGCAGTAAGACCTTCCCCGTGCAGAAGCCGGAAAACCTGCAAGCGGCGACGGAAGCTGAGAAGAAAGCGGTAGAATTGCCGAAATATGACGGCAAAGAGGCAGTTGCCACGCGCAAAGCCTATGGTGATGCACTCAAGGCGCTGGGCGCGGCCAACCCCGACGTAGTGGGACTCGATGGCGAGGTCAGCAATTCCACGTATGCCGAAGAGTTCGCCAAAGCCTATCCAGAGCGGTACTTCGAGCAGTATATCGCGGAGCAGCAGCTAGTGGCGGCGGCGGTAGGCATGAGCGTGCGCCATAAGATAGCGTTCGCCTCGACCTTCGCGGCGTTCTTCTCGCGCGCCTACGACTTCATTCGCATGGCGGCCATTTCACGCGCCAATATCCGTTTATCCGGTTCGCACGCGGGTGTCTCGATTGGTGAGGATGGCCCGTCGCAAATGGCGCTGGAAGACCTGGCGATGATGCGCGCCGTCTACGGCAGCACGGTGCTGTACCCCAGCGATCCCAACCAGACCGCGCAGCTTGTGGCGCAGATGGCCGATACCTCTGGCATCGTCTACATGCGTACCACACGCGAGAAAACTCCGGTATTGTACAGCCCTGATGAGCAATTTAGCGTTGGCGGCAGCAGGGTGGTGCGCTCGTCGGACAAAGACGAGGTGACGATTGTCGCGGCAGGTATCACGCTGCACAACGCCCTCGATGCCTATGAGCAACTAAAAGGCCAGGGCATCAAAGCGCGTATCATCGACGCTTACACCGTCAAGCCCATCGACGAAGAAACGCTTTTCGCGGCTGCCGAAGAAGCAGGCGACCTTATTGTCACGGTAGAAGACCACTGGCCGGAGGGCGGACTTGGCGAAGCCGTGCTCGAAGCGTTCACGATGCGTGACGGGGCCTTGCCTCGGATCGTGAAACTGGCTGTGCAATCCATGCCCGGCTCCGGCACACCCGCCGAATTGATGGAGGAGGCAGGCATTAGCGCGCACCATATCGTACAGGCTGTGCGAGCGCTGGTGAGAAACGTCTAAGCGTATATGCATATAGCTGCTCTTGTGCGTCTTGAGAGAAGTAGATTATGAAGGGCGGCGACTTTTTGAGAGAGGTGGCGCGGGGAGCATCCCCGCGTCACTTTCTACTATGTGATACGCTGACGCCGCGCTCAGGCATGACAGGCCCGGAAGCCAAACGCCCCACCCTGTCATCCCTTCGCTGCGCTCAAGGGCAAGCTCTGAGCGCAGCGAAGGATCTGTGCCGCTTCTGGTCAGCAATATTCATCAGAACACGATTGCTGCATCCGGTTAGAAAGCTCATTCATAAGTTACGAAGGAAAAACTGCTTTGAGAGAAACCCAACAGCCAGAAGTCACCGGAACTGACGTGGAAGAATTGCCAGCGCCGCAGGGCATAGGCATGGCCGTTGCCTTTGACTGGGGCCTGGCCGCGCAAATTTTTTTGACGCCAATCACCATCACTTTTTTTAATTTGCCTGCCGAAGCCAGAATCCCTGGCCTCAACCCCGTTCTCGGCAACGTGTTGCTTTTCGTTATAGCGTGGCCTGTTGCCGCCGGCCTGGCGCTTTTTGGCGAAATGGTGCGGCGCGGTCGCAATTGGGCGCGTAGAATACAGGTTGTTGCGAATGCCCTGTTGTCAGTAGTCGGTATCGTCCAGCTATACGGCCTGTATCAAAGCGTTAAGGCAGGAAACTTCTGGCCGGTAGTGACAGAAGTAATCCTGGTCATCTTTTCGCCTCTGATCTTCTGGCGCATGACTCGTCCCTCGACCGTTCGCTGGTTTAAAAGCGTCACTGTAGCCGAAGCGCGCAAACGACACGGCGGCGCGTGGCCCTGGTTGATCGCTATCTGGGCCATTGTGGGCGGCGTGTTGCAGACCATCGCTGCCATGAAGTAGAAAAAAGCCTTTCTAAACACCTGTAACTATGCTACACTGCGTTGCAAGAATTATCATTCGCTGAAAGGGTGCAAGCGGTGAGCGAAATACAAGAGTCGTTAGAGTGGCGTTCTATTTTAGATGCCCTGCGCACTGTGACAGTTGAAAAGGCGCGAGCCACGCTGGGCGAGCGCGGCGTGGTAGCCTATACCGATGGTGCCTGCGTCAAGAATCCCGGTGGCCCGGCAGGGTGGAGCGTGATCCTGGCTTCCGTTGATTACGTGGATGGCGAACATATAGATGCTGCTGCCCCGCGCATCGAATGCTACGGGCATATCCCCAGATCGCCAGGAACCACCAACAATCGCGCGGAAATCGCGGCAGTGCTGGCCGCGCTGTGCCTCGCGCCACGCGATCAACCGCTTACCGTTCACAGCGATAGCGAGTATACCATCAAGGTCGCGTCGGGCGTTTTTCAGATGAAAGCCAATCCCGACCTGTGGGAACTCTACCGCGTGTTGCTCAAGAAACGCGCCACGCCGCCCACCTTTGAATGGGTGCGCGGTCACGCCGGACAGGTTCACAAC
>DAHVFL010000013.1 GCA_027316975.1 Chloroflexota bacterium
TACTCTGCTGCAAAAGTCGCTTTCTGTGTTCGAGGTCGTTGATCTAGGCAGTCAACTGTGCCAGTCCCTGATGTACGCGAGCGCCTCCGCTTATCGCGTTGCGCATGGCGATCTGACTCCTAACGCGGTGATACGAGATCGCAGTGGCCTGGCGCGAGTTAATAACTTCGCGCTCCCTTCCGACTCTAGCTACTTTCAGAAATGGAGCATTATGGGCGGCGACGATGTGGCCGTCTCCGATACCGATTTACCGTTTGGCAGGCTTAGCGAGGGACGCCAGGCAGATGATACGCGCGCAATCGGCCTGTTGCTCTATCAATTGCTCGCCAGTCGAGCGCCGGGCGCGGGCATGGTGGAACCGCGTCCAGATGGTCGCTTGAGTTTCCAGCGCAATATCCCGCCCGAGCTATGCGAGACAGTGGCGCGCGCCGTGGTGCGAGGCCATCCACGCGCAATTCGCACACCGGAGGAGCTGTTCGCGGAACTGAAAACCCTGTCCGATACGCTGGAGGCATCGGCGCTCGCTTCGACCCCGGTGACGAGTGGGTATATGCATGATGAGACAAGCGGGGCGCGGCCACCTGCGCTGGCTGTCGGCGCAAAACTGGCAACCGCCTTACCTGCGCGAGACATAGATGCTGCCGGTGGCGTCTCTCCGTATCAATCGGGGCAGAGTTTGAAGCTGCCCGTCGCAGAACCCGCGCCGTCCGCGCAGACCGTTGCCGATGCTTCGCTCAAGCTTGCAGCCGCGCGCCGCGCCGCGTACCCTGAACCAAAGCCATTGAACCAGGGCCGTTCGTCATTGATCATGATCTTGCTTATCTGCTTGATCGCGTTCGCGGCTCTGTTTGTGATTGGCTACTTTATCGGTCAATTACTGATAAAATAGCGAGCGATGACCAGGGCGGGGACAAGCGCGGCTACGGGTGAACGGCACGAAACGAGCGAGGACCAGGGCGGGGGCAAGCCCGGCCCGTACCCTATACGGCTTCGCGCCCCCCGCCTCTTGCGCTTGCTCCTGCCGCGGCTCGCTTGCTTTACAGGCCGGCTGCTGGCTCATTCATGTCATCATGTATGTAGGCATAGGACATATTGCTGCTGTTCCAGGCAAAGCCAACCTCGCCCTTGCGATCGACCAGGATCAGGCCACCGGTGCCGGTAGCACGGGCGCTGAGGACGGCAATAGCGGACCGGGCGGATTCGAGCGCGCTCTGGCCACCGGCTACGAAATCGGCGGCTCGTTTGGCGATGAGCAGGCGCACAAAGTCTTCGCCGTGACCCGTGCAAGATATGGCGGCGGTTTCGTCAGCATAGAAACCGCAGCCCACCAGAGGTACATCGCCCACCCGGCCGGGATATTTATCGTGGATGCCGCCCGTGGATGTGGCTGCGGCCAACGCGCCGGACATATCGAGCGCGACCGCTCCCACCGTACCATGTTTTTCGTCGCCTGTAGCCTTTGGCGTCAGGCCCCCGGCGCTGCCGACCTGGCGGCGATAGTAGCGTGGCTCTTCCTCGTCGCGCGCTGCCTGCCAGAGTTGGTATTGCCGCTCCGTGACTAATTCTTCACTCGCGCACTGCTCTATGCCCTGTTCCCACGCGAACTGCTCGGCTCCCTTGCCAATAAGCAAAACATGCTCGCTTTCAAGCACCTTACGCGCCAGCGAGATGGGATTTTTTATGCGCTCGATACCCGCGATCGCGCCGACCTGGAGCGCGCGCCCGTCCATCATACCAGCATCCAGTTCGATATTCCCATTTTTGTCCAGACAGGCCCCTGTGCCCGCGTTATATTCGGGGTTATCCTCCAGCGAGCGTACCGCCGCTTCTACCGCATCCAACGCGGAGCCGCCCGCCTGTAAGATGGCGTACCCTGCAAGCGCGGCCTCCTTGCAGCCAACCTGCGCACTATCGCTCCGTTCAGGGGCAATAGTGCCCGCTCCACCATGCACAATGATAGCTACCGGCATGATACAATCTCCATCCTCTTTTTTGAGCATTGTACCACGTGGGTTTGATCGGGCGATTCCTCTACCTCCTTATATGATGAAATTGTAGGGACGCGATTTATCGCGTCCGCGTCGGACCCGTATTGGTGTAGGCGGACGCGATAAATCGCGTCCCTACGCAATACGACCGCGCATTGACAATCCCATAGTTTGCCTGTTACGCTTCTATTCAAAGAGATTGTCCCGTTATTCAGCAGGAGAGCCAACTATATGACCCAGCCCCTCGATGGCATACGTATCCTTGATCTTTCACGTCTATTGCCGGGCGCTTACGCGAGCCAGATGCTGGCCGATTTTGGCGCGGATGTGATCAAAATCGAAGAGCCGGGCAGCGGCGACTATGGACGTTTCATGCCGCCGCATGGCGTGGGTGGCATGAGCCTGTACTTCCTGGCGATGAACCGCAACAAGCGTAGTATGACGCTGAACCTGAAATCGGATGAGGGGCGCGCCATTTTTCAACGACTGGTATGCCAGGCTGATGTGGTTCTGGAGAGTTTTCGGCCAGGGGTGATGGATAGATTGGGCCTGGGCTACGAGCAACTTCGAGAGATCAACCCGCGTATTGTCTATTGCGCCATTAGCGGTTATGGGCAGGATGGTCCTTACCGCCAGCGCGCCGGGCATGATTTAAATTACGCGGGCTATGCTGGCCTGCTGAATTATAACCGGGGGCCGCGCGGCGAACCTGCTATGCCTGCTACGCAGTTTGGCGACCTGGCGGGCGGCAGCTTCATGGCCGTCACCGGTATCCTGACCGCGCTGCTGGGGCGAGCGCAGAGCGGTGCGGGATGCATGGTCGATGTTTCGATGACCGAGGGCGTGATGTCGCTGCTTCCCCTGTTCGCCACGGCCTACTTCAACACGGGTCAGGCTCCCATTCCGGGCCGTTCCTCGCTGGATGGGGGATTACCTTGCTACAATATCTACGAGACGCAGGATGGCAAGCATGTCACGCTGGCCGCGCTCGAATATAAATTCTGGCACACCTTTTGCTCGCGTGTCGGGCATCTTGAGTTGCTGCCGTTCCACCTGCCCGTTGGCCCCGGCGAGCGCGAACAGGCTATGACTATGCTGCAAGCTATATTTAAGACGAAGACACGTGACGAGTGGATGGCGGAACTGGCCGATATCGATGCCTGTGTCGGGCCGGTGTATACCCTTGATGAAGCTCTGAACGATCCGCAGGCGCAGGCACGCGGCGTCAGTGTCACCAGCAAAGCGAAGGGCGAGGATGAGACCACGTTCCGCACGCTGCCCAGTTTCCCGCGTATCTCAGGAGTCGAGCAGGAACAACGCTTTGCCGCGCCCGGCATGGGCGAGCATACGGATGCGCTGCTGCGCGAGGCGGGTTATAGCGACGCAGAGATTGAGCAGTTCAAGACAGGAGGTGTGATTTGAGCTTTGTAAGACATCCCGATGTTACGCGAGCCGAAGACATACTGGACCCCTATCTTGAAGATCTCAAGACTATTGTGAACATTGACTCCGGCACCTATACCAAAGCGGGTATTGACCGTGTAGGTGCCTATCTTCAAGAGCGTTTCACCGATTTTGGCTTCTCTACGTCCTTTGACAGGCAAGCGCAGTATGGCGATCACCTGGTGGCGACGCACACGGGCAGCAATCCCAGCGGGCCGCGCCTGCTGCTCATCGGGCATATCGATACGGTTTTCTCGGAAGGCGAGGTGGCGCGTCGTCCTTTCACTCTCAAACGCAGCGGCGGCAAGACGATCGCCACCGGCCCTGGCGTGCTGGATATGAAATCGGGTGTCTTGATCGGCATGTACAGCCTGCACCTGTTGATACAGGCGCGGGAGGCTGCGTATCAGAGCGCTACGTTCATTTGTAACAGCGATGAGGAGATTGGTTCGCCCAGCAGCCGCCCGCTCATTCAGGAATTGGCGCGGCAAGCGGATGCCGTGCTGGTCTTTGAGCCGGGGCGAGCGGAGGAGACGGTGGTTTCTTCGCGGCGCGGCTGCGGCCAGTATCGCGTCGAGGTGCATGGACTGTCCGCGCACGCGGGTGTCGAACCGCAGCGCGGGCGTAATGCCATCCTCGAACTCTCGTACCAGGTGCAGAAGATGCAGGCTCTCAATGGTACTGTTGCCGGTACGACGCTCAGCGTGGGCATCATTTCCGGCGGTGAGCGTACCAATGTGGTGCCCGACTACGCCTATTTCGACATGGATGTGCGCGCCAGCGATCAGAGGGCGGCGCGGGCCTTAGAAGCCGCGATGCAACAGGTGACGACTCAGAACAAGTTGCAGGGAACAACGATTACACTCAGTGGTAGTATGCTGTGCCAGCCCTTTGAACGCAACCCGGCCAACGAGCGCATCGTGCAGCTTGCCAGGGAAGCAGGCAGCCCGCTGGGTCTGAAGATTCAGGACGTGGGCAGTGGCGGCGCGTCCGATGCTAATACCACCGCTGCTATGGGCATCCCCACCCTCGATGGCCTGGGAGCAGGCGGCGGCCTGGCGCACAATCCAGGGGAATTTATAGAACTGGATTATTTGCCGACCAGGATTGCATTAGTGGCTGGTTTAATACGGAAAATTTGTTGAAAGATTGCCATGAATTCTTTCCCTTCCTGTTTGTGCCTTGAAATAAGACAGGAGGAGAAGGTTGTGAAACTCAGCAAAGAGGAATTTGAACAGTGGTGTCAGGAGATGAAACTAATACTTACAAGTACCACGCAGGATATTGCAGCGATACATTATGCAGCGAAGTCGAAGGTGAGGAAGAAGTGATACAGGCGAATAACTTGATTACAGAAATGGCGACAGTGGCGGGATTCGTAGAAAACGAAATTACTGACAGGGCCAGGATTGCAAAGTTTAAGCTGATCAGAGGAAGATAATTTTCTGGCAGCTTGTAAGGCTTGCATCGCTCGAATATCTTTCATTGATGATTCAGGACGCTGAGGAATAGCTAACATCTCCTGATTAATCGCCTCTACGATCTGTGCCACCTCACCATACAGAACATATCCCAGAATTCCCGCATCGTTTACAGCTTGCGCATACTTCCGATTGGCGTCGAGGAAGCGAACGATGCCATTTGTAATATACTCGGGAACGAGGCGCCTATGCTTATCCTCTCTTGCTTTGTCAACGATAAGCTTACATTCCCACGTAAAGTAAATTTCGTCCTCGTTGTACCAATTCCTATGCCATACCTTGATGTCTAGCTTCACCGCCTTTTCAGGGGATTCATCACCTACCATCATTTCAGACGTATAAACATACTGCTGCACTTGTGCACACAAGGAGGTTTTGCCAGTTCGTATGAACTGTTTCATATATTTTACTATCTGAAGAGTAAAAGTATCTTCCTTCCAATCAGACCGTGCTGTACTTTCATGTTTTAGCATGAGGTAAGCAGTAGCTGTTGTCTCTAAAACCTCCTGAAGAAAGCCTGCCCATTGCTCAGGACACCCAAATGGGTCAGGCATATCAACATCTGCGGACAGTTGATCTTGCAAACTCAATGAACTGCTCCCGCTGCTGCCCTTTTCGAGCGACTTAATACCTCGGCAATAAAGCTATCAGCATCAGCATCAGCTTGAGAGCGTGTCCAGAGACGTCGCTCGCCTGGGCGTACAACATAGAAACGTGGTCCATCGTAAATGCGTACATGCCGACGCGTATATAGGGTCGAGGCTTGACGCTCCCACAAACGACGATCTAACTTGTAGAGTAAATCGTGCAATTCTTTTGACTCATCTACAAAGCGCACATTTCGTGCGTCAGCCATATTTACTAACTCAAACTCTACTACATTGAGAGGTGCATGATCCTGATAGACAACAGCATTTAATGTCTGATTTTGATAGTGCAAAAGCGACGTGGCGACTTCAATAAATTCCTGGGCATACTCGCTAAGCATGGAAGCTTCTGGAGGCTGAATAGGTTTAGCTTTCGCATCGTTGCTACGGCGTGTCTTGCGTTTTGACCACTCAAAAAAACCTATTACGTAGTCTACCATATCATTTACCCATTGCCGTTCCATTGGTACTACATCATAGATGTCAAACACTAATTCGTCAATACGCCTCTTTGCCTTTTCAATATCCGCATCATATCTTCCCCCCAATGGTTCATCACGTTTTTGATATAGTAGCATAATCTCTTCAAAGAGTATGAGAGCCTCTTGTAAACGAGGATCATCTTTATCAGGAATGATAAGGGGCATACGCTTATACTCACCATGAAGAATGGTTCCTCGTTCAACAGCCCAGGAGGTAGAGGTAAGAAAATGATAATAGCGGGCTAAGGTAGAATTTATGTACACTACGATCCACTTCAGAAGTTGTTCTTCTCCTGGTTGCCCTGGAATACCTGTAATCTTATGGCGGTAGGCAACTTTATCTCCTGCAAAAAAAGCTGCTTTGCACGAGCTTTGGTGAATTAACGCCAGAGGACCAGCATATATCACCTGAGTGCGAGGTGCCTCAAAATGGGACTCCTGCACAGTTCCATGTATCTTCAAACTGTATGGCTGGAACTCTTTAGTATCTACGCAAGGCATATCTTGTAGCCAAAGAGCTTCTTTTTTTCTGTTCCCTACGATAAAGCCTTCTCGAATCTTTTCTCTGAGCTGTCCCGTTTCTTCCAAATGCTCTAATTGTGGCAATGATTGTAGACGCTCAATAAGGTCTGCATCACGCGGATTTCCCCAAAGAGCAATTTTCCAGAGTGCAGGATTAGAGCGTAATTCTTCACGTTCCAAAAACTTTATGTCTGCCTTATCTAAAACAATTGCCCCCAGGCTTTGTGATACTGAAGATGGCTTAGGTGTAGCATAGACTATCTTGCCTTGTTCAGTGGGCTGTTCAGGCTGGTAGAATAAAGCTACAGACGGGCTGAGAGAATCAGGGAAGAGTTCATACACTAGCGCCGAGAAATTTACGACCGCTCGCGCATAATACATATCAAAAAACTTTTGACGGAACTTCTGATGAGTATCGCTACCTACAATGATAGTACTCTTCGTTGGTGCCAGCATCGCCACCTCTCCATGCTGCGCACAGAAATGTGGAGCGCGATAGAGGAATGCCTGCACTATTTGTTTGTCCCCCGTTGGAAAATTCTGATTCGTCACCCACTTCAATGCTAGACCTTGCAGCGTACCGTTACCCCAGGGAGGATTACCGATCATGCGGTCAAACTTTTTCTCGGTAAATCTGCGATCTATCTCTTCCGAGAAAAAGTCAGCGTGGATAAGATTTGAAGTTTCCATACGTGGGAAGCGAAAGCTTTCCTGAACTATGTCCTCATTCTTGAGATAATCTAACATTGACAAGCAGAGGCTAAAGGCCGCGATTCTTACCGCATTAAGCTGAACATCGACGCCAAAGATGCTCTGCTTCATAAGCTCAGTAAGTTGAGGGGTAGAGGGGTGGCCCGGATTGCGCTGTTTCCATGCCTCGATCAGCCGTTGGTACACTCTCACCAGAAAGACACCGGAGCCGCAGGCGGGATCAAGTATCGTCATCTCAGGAGTGGTTTTTGCCAGGGGAAGCGTTTCCTCCACGATAAAGTCCACTAATGCCAGGGGAGTATTATAGGTTCCAAACTCTCTACGCATCTCGTCAGACAAAAACGTATCATAAATGCCACTGATGAGTTCAATAGGCACGTATGAGAAGTCATAGGGCCAAAATGACAACTGTCCCGTTTCCAGGTCTTCCCTTTGTAGAAAACGCTGTATCAGTTCTAAGTGACCCTTGCTTACCTCCTGTCGTTCTCGCTCATCTACCGGAAAAATATCGCCGTTAAAGCGTTGATGGAGATAGTCGAAAAGAAGATCATACGTTACTTTCTTACTATCCAATGTTGTCAGATAATTATGAGCAAGCCCATTGGTGATTTGCGCAACCCACGTCTCGGTGAGAATACCCCTATCTTCTAAATAACGAATAAATATTGAGCGCCCCAACAGTGCGTACGCAACCTCTGAGGAGAGATTCATAGCAAGAAGGCGGCGGCGTAGCTCGCTCATTGATTCTAACAAGCGTTGATCGGCACGTTTCTCACGGCTAATATGTTGCCCGTCCTCCGTTTGCCAGAATGCTCCTGTATCTAATAAGATGCGCCTATAATCTCTGAGCTTATCTGCAATCTCCTGGCGTGCAGTCTCAACATCGTAGAGAGATTGTAAGTGATGCAGCAGCCGATGACGGTGCGTTTCATCATTGGAAAGTATCTCATCTGGATTATCTCTGGACGACGGACCATCATAGCCATTGAACACCAGAATGTCTTGGCGAGAAATGACATAGAGCAGCGGTGCCTTGCCCTGACTCCATATGCTACGGTACAACTGTGCCAGAGCTGCGGTATCGACTTCTTCGAACTGACTGAAATAGACGACGGGGTTTCTTTGTATAAAATATGCGCCGGTGATATGAGGAATAGAGCGGTCATTGGACCAGGAAACCACGGGTTGAAAGCCAGGAGCATCGATGAAGTCTAGCTCTTCTAGCAACGTATTTTTTAAGTCGATGGTGTTCATCGGATCGCTTCCTCATCCCTCGATGGTTCTTTAATCTCGGTGGTGAGCTGATAGGCTTCTTCTATTAGCATCTCTACAACAACGCCCATGACTTGTTGTCCACTTACGCTCAGCGCATCAATCGCGATTCGTTCGCCTTCCTTTGTTTTGCAGAGGGCAATGAGCATATTTTTCCCATTCACCAAAATTGCATACTTGAGTGGGTCAGATACGTTCATTACCTCTCGTAGCGTTTTTGCTGCCTGTCCAATCTTGCGTGTTGACCACCCATAGCTTTTGAGATGGCGAATGAATTGTAGTTGTACCAGGTCATCTACAGAGTACAGTCTACGAGTTCCTGGTCCGTGCGATTGCTGCTCACCAGGCACAAGCAGCCCTGTTGAGGCCCAATAATCCAGTTGCTTTTGAGAGAAGCCCGTCGCGCGCACAACCTCAGCAGTTGTATAAACGTGAGATGCCATCCATTCTCTCCGTTTTTGTACCCAGTTATACTCATTCTAATACGAAGCATACACAATAAAAACCCTAATGTCAATTGCTTTTTGGGGTTTGTGAAAAGATCTTCACATTCAACACAATAGAGAGCCGTAAACCTCGACACACAAGGCTTGCCCCTTCTGCTGCCCGTCTGCTAGACATCGGCGAGAAGGGGCAAGCCCTGGCCAGGATTCGACAGACTATATCCGATATGCTACACTCTCGATAGATGAGAGAGGGGAGCTTTGTGGTATGCCGAAACCGTATGATGATGCGATGAAGAAGCTCGTAGGAGGAATCCGCAAGAATTCTTGTCCTGGGTCCTCTGCTGCCATTAACCAGCGATGGGACAAGGCATGAAGTTATTGAAGACATGATTACGCGACTGGTTGCAGCAGGGCAAACCGAATTATTGTGGATAGGATACGCATTGGCTGCGAAAGTTATGAAGCACGATCTGCACTGGCTCAGAAGGAGGTTCTCAATGTTAGGCGATTTCCTGTGTGACTCACCTGTATACCAGGAAGTGTTGGAAGAGAGGTTGGAAAAAGGCATAGAAAAAGGGCGTGAAGAGGGTCTAGCTAAAGGTCGTGAAGAAGCAATACAACAGCAACGTAGCGCATTGTTTAATATCACTTTAGATCGCTTCCCTGAGCTTGTGCGGCAGGTAAATAAGGCAGCAACCACTGTAGATGGTCCGGCCATTCTATTGCAATTGATCGTCAAGATTAGTACAGCGCAGACATCTGAGGAAGTAAAATATCTGTTGCTCTTGCTTACTGAAGAAATGGACGGCCCAGAGAACTGATATTCTATGAAACCAGGCAAACCACACATACACAACTTGCCCATCAATGATATTACAAATTTGAGCGTGCTGGCTCAACGGGTGCAGCAGGAGGCGGAGGCGCGTGGCGAGACGCTGCCGCCTCCTGTGCGTTTGCATATTGGCGAGCCGAGCTTTCGCACGCCGGAGCATATCCGGCAGGCTGCGATTGACTCGATAGGGCGCGAGCCTTTGACGTATGGCCCGGCTGTTGGCTGGCCGTGGCTGCGGGAGTTGCTGGCGGAGAAGATTGCGCGTGTGAACAGGTATCGCGTGAGGCCGGAAAACGTTGCGATAGCAATGGGTGGCACGGGCGCGATCCAGGCTGTTTTTCTTGCTACGCTGGGCGTAGGTGACGAGGCGTTGATACCCGATCCGCACTGGCCGCATTACAATATGCAGCTCGCGGCGTGCGGGGCGACGTTGGTATCCTATCCGCTCAATGCAGAGCAGGCGTGGCTGCCGGACATCGCGCAGTTGGAGCGGCTGGTTACGCCGCGCACGCGCATGTTGGTCATCAACAGTCCTGGCAACCCCACCGGCGCGGTGTTCCCGGCCTCGCTGGTGGCAGACTTGCTCGACTTCGCGCGCCGCCATGATCTCTATTTGCTATCCGACGAGTGCTACGACGAGATCGTATTTGAGGGGCGGCATGTCAGCCCGGCATCGTTTCTGACACAGGACGAATTTACCGAGGGGCGCGTGATCTGCGTCTATACCTTTTCCAAAAGTTACGCCATGACCGGATGGCGTATTGGTTATGTCACGACCGGCGCGGAACTGCTGAAATCTATCGTCTATGTGCTGGATGCTGGCATGACCAATGTCAGCACTGCCATTCAACGCGCGGCAGCGGCGGCGCTGTCCGGCCCGCAGGATTGCATTAGCGAGATGCGCAACGCCTACCAGCGCCGCCGCGACCTGGCGGTGGTCCTGCTTAAAGAACACGGACGGTATGTGTATACGCCGCACGACGCATTTTACATCCTGGTTGATATTAGCAACTCCCGCTATCCGCAGCGCCATGCGCGCCAGTTTTCGCTGGATCTGCTGCGCGAGCATAATATCACGATTGGGCCCGGGAGCGCCTTTGGCCCGGCGGCAGACCACTATGCGCGCATTTCACTGGCTGCTTCGGATGAAGAGATCGAAGGCGGTGTGCGCGCGGTTTGCCTGTTCGCTGATAGATGAGATTATTTATACGCAACCACTCCATAGGCGTCTGCTTTGCGTGTTACGCGGGTGAAACCCGCTTCTTGCAGGCGGCGTAACGCGCCCCTGGTGACGCCGCCGCTCGCCTTGCTGTCAGGGTCGCCGATGTAGTGGTAGAGACGACCGCCTCGCCGAAGTATGCGGTAAAGTTGCCGGTAAAACGCGCCCGCATAGAGATCACCAGCCAGGCTAAAGGTTGGCGGATCGTGGATGATACGCGCGAAGCTCTCGTCCGCGAATTCTTGCACTACTTCAGAAGCGTCACCCATGATCCGGGTAATCTTCGGGTTGTCAAAAAGCTCTCGCGACCAGGGATTGAGGCGCGCCATGGCCTGCGCTCCCGGATCGAGTTCGATGGTGACGACTTCTTCCGCGCTGCGGGCTGCTTCGATGGCGGTGTAACCCAGACCAGTAGCTGTATCGAGCACGCGCCCGCTGATGGGCACGATGGCGGCGATTTTGCTGCGCGTATCCTGCATGGGGTCGGTGTCCTTGATGCGATGCATCACAAAGCCGGCAATCAACATGCCGGGCGCGCCCTTTGTTGGCAAAAGGCTGCACATGCGGTTGGTGTATTCAGAAAATACCTGGATGGGCTGTATCGCGTTATCTTCGACAAGGTAGCAATTGATCTCTGATTTACATATCTTTTCTATGCTTGACCAGGCCAGTCGCTCACCAACGGGGAAGATGATGCCATCACCTGTCAACGTCACTGTACCAGTGGTGCGTCCTAAATCTGCTGAAATGTCGATGGTTGTCAACCCCTTGCGCCTGGCATCGAGCAGCGGCCCGGCCTGGATGTATGAGAGAATAATGGGACAGGCTACCATGATTGCTCCAGGTTCACTTTATTGCTTATTCCTGTGTTAGAGAAATATAGTACAGAGGTTCATATAATCATAGAAGTGATTCAGGCCTATTATACTACGTGATGGTTTTCATAGCGCTCACTGCTTCGCAGTTCCCGGAAAGGGGAAAAGTTCTGCGCGTTCGCTTGCCTCACGTGAGAAAGTAGCTTATAATGGCTGCGCATCAACTGCGGAATGTGACGAAGCGAAATATCACCTGAAGGGAATGCGAAAGGCGACATGCAAATTAGCGAACCTGCCGAGTATGCTATTTTAGGCTTGCTTGAACACCGGCCTATGCATGGCTATGAGATGTTTCAGCAATTTCAGAGTGGCATCCTGGGTCAGATAGTTCACCTGGAAATGAGCCAGATGTACGCTTTCCTCAAAAAACTTGAACGCATGGCATATATCGAGGCAGAATTAGAGGCGCAGGGGGTGCGCCCGCCGCGCAAAATCTTTCATCTCACCCAGGCGGGACGCGCCACGTTCCACGCATGGCTCACCACGCCTGTCGAACGCCCGCGTGAGATTCGCCTGCTTTTCCTTATCAAGCTCTATTTCGCGCAATCACTTATCCCCGACCAGTTACCCCGTCTGATCGATCTGGAGGTAGCCGCCTGCCAGAAATTCCTGGAGCATCTCGAAGCGCAGCGTCTCCCCGAGACGCAATCCAAGGATACGGCCTTTCTCGATCACGTGGTGCTGCGCAGCCGCATCCACCAGACCCGCGCCCTGCTCGACTGGCTGCGCGAGTTACAGGCGGAATTCGCGGGTATGAGGTAGGGTTGTGATTTGACGAGGATTACCAGGGCGACCGCGAGGGTCGCCCCAGACATTTGGAGAGAGTGGCTGTCATCCCTTCGCTGCGCTCAAGGGCAAGCTCTGAGCGCAGCGAAGAATCTGTGTTCTACCCAACGAGAGATCCTTCGCTGCGCTCAGGATGACAGAAGGACTTCTGTGAACGCCTCCGGGACAAGCTCTGCCTTGGTCCACCATGCCCGGTATTATCGCCCGGCTACGGCGATTTTCTCGGCGGCTGGCACGATTTCGGTGGCGAGCAGGTCGAACGGTTCGAGGTCGGAGACGTTTTGCAGGCTAAAGATGGCCTGGTCAATGCCCAGTTCGGCCAGTTGCGCCAGGTGTTCCAGCAAGGCTGCCGGGGTAGTGGAACCGTTGCGCCCGTCGGCGGTCAGCCGGTACGAACTGAGCGTGGTCTTCTCGATCTGTTCGTAGGGACGCCCGATGGCGGCGCAATGCTCGCGCAGCACATCCAGTTTGCGCTGCACTTCGGGCAATGGCAGGCGCGCAAAGAGGTTGCAGGCATCGCCATACTGCGCGACCATTTTCAGGGTCTTGCGTTCGCCGCTGCCACCAATCAGGATGGGTGGATGCGGCTTTTGCACGGCGCGGGGCGAGTTGAGCGGGCGCGCAAGCTGGTAGTGTTTACCTTTGTAGGGGGCATCGTTGCCTGCCCACATCTGGTGCGCGATTTGCAGCGTCTCTTCCAGTCGCTCAAAGCGTTCCGCGAGCGGCGGGAATGGGACGCCGAGGCCGCGATGCTCTTCCTCGTTCCAGGCTGCGCCAATGCCGAGATAGGCGCGGCCATGTGAAAGCACATCGAGCGTCGTCGCGGTTTTGATAAGAATGCCGGGATGTCGATAGGTGACACCCGTGACCATTGTGCCAAGCTTGATGTGGTTGGTACGCCCGGCTGCGAAGGCCAGGGCGCTATATCCCTCGAGCATCTCCAATTCGGGCGGCCCAGAAAAGCCGATCTGGAAGAAATGATCCATCACCCACAAACTATAAAAACCCGCGCGTTCTGCGCGTTCTGCTATCAATCCAAAGGTATCGCCCAGGTGTTCCTGCCCGTTGGGCCATGTGAAGTTAGAGACTTGCAATCCAAGTCGCATACAGGTGTATTCTCCGTTCTGATCAGGTTGTGGAACCCGGCGCTTACTTAAGCATAGGTATTATACAAAGGAAAGTGGAAAAGTGGCAAGGGAAATTGTTACTTGACGCTTTCTTACTCATCACATAGAATGAAGAAAACATACACTACATGATTGCCACGCCACAAAAAGCTGAATCTCACCCATCGTCGAATGAAGCCAGGGAGCGCGCGAGGAGGGCCAATGTCAACAATGCATACAGGGGATGAGTGGTTGAGCTTGAGCGAGGCTGCTGAGATGCTGGGCATCCATCCGGCCACGGTGCGCTTAAGGGCGGACCGCAACGAGATACCGGCGCGCCGCACCAGTGGGGGACATCGTCGTTTTCGACGGGCAGACATCGAGTCCAGGTTGCGCCAGGAAGTTGAACCCAAACCACGTCCCGCTGCGCAATTGCTGGTGCAGAGTGTGCTTGGACGCGTGCGCTTTGCTTTCACCGATGGTACCCTCAACACCTTCTCCTGGTATGCACACTTTAACGATGCGGCGCGGGAAGGCTACCGCAGCCTCGGACGGCGCGTACTCGAGCTGCTCTTACGCGTCCTGGCCGACGGCACTTCTGAGGACGAACTACGCTCACAGGCTGTACAACTGGGCAAAGCTTACGGCACTATTACGCGTGAGTCGCTTGTTCCCGTCGCAGATGCCGTGCGCGCCTTCCTCTATTTTCGCAGCCTGGTTGACGAAAGCGTGCTGCAACTGGCTGAAGTGCGCGGCATACGCGATCATCAAGATATCCCCTGGGCCGAAAGCCTCTACCAGATACAAACTCTTACGAACGAAATATTGCCCGCGTTGATCGAGGCGGCACAGGCAAATGGACAAAAATAACCAGAGGAATGAATAAGGTGTATGACAAGAAAAACTTATCTGAAGAATTGGAAACGGCTAAGATGAAAGAACTTCACGAGCCATCAGTTGCTTATACTCGCAATACAGAATTGCCTACATTTTTTGGTCAGCCAATGCTCAAGGGAACCTTTATTGAGGTCGAAAAAGACCAGACAAAGCCAGGTACCCTTGCTCCCAGGCTCTATTACAAGCACGAGCATGGAGAAATCTGGCATGGAGATGCTATTGCCTGGCTAAGTGAACTGGAAAGCGCATCCGTTGATCTACTCTTTGCTGATCCACCCTATAACATTAATAAAGCTGAATGGGATACTTTTGAGTCTCAGGAAGCTTATGTGCAATGGTCGCTTCAATGGATTGAACAAGCGGCTCGTGTATTGAAACCAACGGGAACAATGTATGTTTGCGGTTTCTCCGAAATCCTTGCCGACCTGCGCTTGCCTGCATCGCGTTTCTTCAAGGGATGTAAGTGGTTAGTCTGGCATTACAAAAACAAAGCTAATCTTGGTAATGACTGGGGACGGTCGCATGAAAGTATTTTACATTTTAGAAAAAGTAAACAGTTCACTTCCAACATTAATGATATACGTATTCCGTATGGAGATCATACGCTCAAATATCCCGATCATCCCCAGGCTGAAACAAGTCAATATGGCAATGGAAGTAATGCGAAGGATAAGGTCTGGACACCTCATCCTCGCGGGGCTAAACCCCGTGATGTGATTGAGATTCCGACTACTTGCAACGGAATGCATGAGAAAACGCCTCACCCAACGCAGAAGCCGGAAGAATTGCTAAGAAAGTTGGTACTGGCATCATCCAATGCCGGTGATAAAGTGATCGACCCATTTCTTGGTTCCGGCACGACAGCTGTTGTTTCTGAGCAGCTTGGTCGTCGTTGGATGGGCTGTGATATTTCACTTGAGTATTGCCAATGGGGAGCGGAGAGAATCGAACTGGTTGAAGATTGGCCTGTGGATAAGTGGATACAATATGATTTAGATAATGCAGCCAGAAGGAAGTCTATCCGATGATCGACCCTATATTGGCCGATCTTCAAGCAAGCGTACAAGATAGATTGGCATTTAACAGCCTGGCTGATTATGTGACTCTCTGTAGTTCTTTTTTGGCGTTGCTTGAGAGAACCCGGCCAACACGTATTGTTTCGCCAACTCATCCCAATTACATATTTTATCAGTATGACGAAACGCATAGTCATCGTATTACTCGACCGCTCAATACTCATCTTTTTATCGAAAATGAACAAAGCTTTCTTGCTGAATTTGAGAGGTGCGCCGGTTTTCTCGATGATCTGAAGATTTATCAGGAACATATCCTTGATAGACCCGATGGCAAGCAATTCATGCAATCAAACACAATAAATAAGATTGTCTATACTATGCAGCAGTCCATCGGCAGCATTGGTGATTCTTTTCAAAATCCTAATCAATCGCGGAAACGTATTGGGCAACTTTTCGAGCATTTAATTCGACTTATCATCCAGCGCGTTGGTTTTGAATGCCAATCACGTACTATTAACATTCCCATACCTGATTATGCAGGCTATCACATGTCCTATGAACTGGATGTTGTCTTTTCTCGTAACAAAGCTATTCTGATGAGTGAGACTGAATATATTCACTCGTCTGAAATTGTCGGCTCAGTAAAGACCACAAGCAAAGATCGGTTGGACAAAATCTTTATCGATAAGTACCTGTTAAACAAACTTCTCGGAAGAAATATACCGGTGGTGGCAATATTCCTGCATGATGTTCAGCGAGCGCAAAGGGGTAACAGCATTTTTGGCATCAACTCGACTTTCAAAAGTAATCATTTTCTAGGTTATACGGTTGCCTTGAACAAACTGGACGGTATTTATTACGTTGATCCCAGGCCAGAGATGTTAGTAAATGAACGTTTACGCGAGCAAATAGCTGACTTTCAGCAGTTTCTGGTGAGAGATATGTGGGTGATGTCCGAATAGGCGCAATAAGCGGAACAAAATCCTTCCTTGCTAGCGTCTACAATAGTAGATGACCCTTCCTTGAATAGATGCTCTTCAATAATAGATGCTCTTCAATTGAATTACCAGAGCATTTGTGTTATGTTTAGAAAAACAGCAAGGATGCGAGCATGTCAGCAGAGCATGGAGAGACCGGCGAGATATCCGGCGGGGAAGAGATTGTTTCTCCTCAGAGGATAGAGCCGACTATGGAAGCGTTGCAACCGCGTCGTATTGCTGCTCGTCGAGAGAGGCAGCCCGATCCACATACGCCGTTACCGATGCTGCTGCCCGCTGTCCCTATGTCGATGCCCAATCATGCCTCCAATCCGCAGACACCCGAACCAGGGCAGGAACTTCTGCCCATTGCTGCCGCGCCTCATGCGCCTGATCTCCTGACGCCTTTGCCCGATATAGTGTTGAATGCGCCAGTCATTAACCCGGTGACACCATCCATTTCTGTTATGCCGCCGTTGCTTCCATTGCGGCCAATCATGGGCCGCCTTCCTATGTCTGCGACCCCTCAAACAGCGACTTTGACTGACCTGCGGCGCAGAAAACATGTGCGCAAAGTGTTTCTGCGGCATCTGTCGCGCAGGCAGCTACGCGCCGCGAGAGCTAAAGAACGCCAGCTCAGCCGCCGCATGTGGACAACGATCGCCAGTACTGCGCTATCGCTGCTGCTCATTTTTCTCTCGATAGGCGGCGCTACGGCGTATGTGGCATATAAATTTGTCTCGACGACACAGAAAAACTATGATAAGCAACTGCTGACCATTCGAGACTTGTTGCCGCTCGACAATTTGAAAATATATGATAGCAAGGGCGTTTTGCTTGACCAGATGGCGGACCAGGGGCTGCAAACAACCGTCACTTTTGACCAGGTCGCTCCCGACTTACGTAATGCCACCGTTGCTACTGAAGATAAGGAGTTTTGGAGTAATGCAGGCGTTGATCTACCGGGCATTATTCGCGCCTTTTTAACGAATCTCCAGAACGGGCGTATCGTCGAGGGCGGCAGTACTATTAGCCAGCAGTTGATCAAAAATCTCATTGTCGGTAATGCTCCCACCATTGTGCGCAAGCTGGAAGAGGTTGTGCTGGCTCCGCAGCTTAACAGCAACTATACCAAAAAAGATATTCTAGCCATGTACCTGAATTCCATCTACTACGGTCATTTAGCCTATGGCATCGATGCCGCCGCCACCGTCTACTTTGGTCTGCAAGACCAGCCAGGTCGCTCTGCGGCCTCGCAACTCGATCTTGCGCAGTCGGCCATGCTCGCCGGGCTGCCCAACAATCCCACACTTTTTGATCCAGCCGTAAATTTTCAGAGTGCAACCGATCGCTTTAAGAGCGTGCTGGGTTTGATGTATAGCCAGGGATATATCACCAATGTGCAACGATACGATGCTATCAATGAAGAACGGAGTCCGCGCTTCTTCAAGATTGGTCTGACGCTGCGGGACCTCGCGCCGCATTTTGACAACTTTGTCCTCGATCAACTCATGTCGATGTACCGCCTGAAAAATCGCAGCGAGCTGTCGCGCTCAGGCTTACTCGTCTATACTACGCTTGACGTTAATTTGCAGAACAAAATCCAGAAGATCATGCAGGATCATATCGCTCAATTGCGAGCCGCGCACAATCTGACCAACGCCGCCGAGGTGCTGATTGATTTTCACACGGGCGCGATTCTTTCGATGCTGGGCAGCGTCAACTATAACGATAGCTCCATTGATGGGCAGGTGAATGTGGCCCTGGCCTATCGCCAACCGGGTTCATCCTTCAAGCCCTACGTCTATGTGACAGCGTTCGCGCAGGGAGCGTCGCCAGCGCAGGCCATCGATGATAAACAAACAACCTTCCCTGTGCCGGATTCGATTCCGCCCACCTATACTCCGTCGAACTATGACTTGAGATTTCATGGGCACATGACGCTGAGGTGCGCGTTGCAAAATTCGCTCAATGTGCCAGGAGTGCGGGTACTCAACCGTGTAGGCGTGAGCAACGCTTTGCAAACGGCCCAGACTATGGGTATTGCCAGCTACCAGGGAACACCCGGATTGTCGATGGTTCTGGGTGGCCTGGATATTCGCCTGCTCGATCACACTTCGGCTATGGGAACGTTTGCCAATGGAGGGGTGCGTAAGCCGTATTTTTCCATTAATAAAGTAGTCATGGGTACCACCGGCAAAGTTGTCTTGCAGCATCAGCTGGCTCCTGGGATACAGGTTATCAGCCCGCAACTGGCCTATATGATGACCAACGTGTTGAGCGACAATACCGCCCGTATCCCCGAATTTTTTGATTGCAATTTGCTGCAACTGTACTCAAACTCCCAGCAAGATTGCTTGAACGGCAATCGCGGCCAGGTGCGCCCGGCAGCCGCCAAGACGGGTACCACCAACGATTTCAAAGACAACTGGACGGTGGGCTACACCACTGATTTTGTGATGGGTGTGTGGGCGGGCAACAATGATGGCTCCCCTATGATCAATGTCTCTGGTATCACAGGCGCGGCCCCTATCTGGCACGAGGCCATGCTGCTGGCGGAACAGGGCCGTCCCATTCGGAATTTCACTAACCCCGGAGGTTTGCAAACCGCTACTGTGACCTATCCCGACGGTGTGACAAGCACCGACCTGTTCCTCCCCGGCACCGTGCCAACTTTTGCTCCAACCTTGACGCCAGCGCCACCGGACGGTTCGCCAACGCCAACACCATCTCCAATACCGGGAGGCAATCCACCCGCGAATGAGCCGCTGCCGACACCGTATTGCTCAAGTTTTACTTTTGCGTTCGCGCCTCCAGGGGATAATGTGCCGTCGCCTGATCCGGGGTGGTGGTAACAAAATGAGGTCATGTTTCTAAAAGATAGTGCTTTCTACAAAGCATTTTACTGTCCTGTAGCTTCTAGATTGTTGAAATTAGAAATGTTTGGTATAGTTGCAGGTCACTCAGGACGCCAAAAGTCTAAAAGGTATTCAAATGTTGTTCCCATTGTGATGTAATTACTCGGCCAGCCAAAGATACCGATACCATTTACTATATTTGTACGATCCCAAATAATGGTATTCCGTAACTCATAACCCACTGAACGAAGGGCTTCAATAACTGAGACGTGAATAGTTATTCGTTTGTTCTCCCACCACATATCAGGAACATTAATTACGCAATGCCCTTTTTTCTTCAACAAAGGCAATAAGTTTGAGAATATATCTGCCATCGCCTTTGAATAGGCATCCAGATCGAGCGTTCCCAGGTCTTCTTCACGTTGGCTATATTGCTCCACTTTTTTATACTGGTCGTTTTTACGCTCAGCTCCTCGTCGACTTTTGTTAAGACGTTCTCGATTAAGAAGATTTGCATAGGGTGGTGAAGTGACAATACAACTAATACTTTCTTCTTTCAGGTAATTTGCGATGTTCCTGGCATCATCAATAATGGGAATTTGTTGTGTTTCAGAAAATAAGCTCTCTTGATTCAGCCGTCCCTTTGCTAAAGCAATATAATCGGGGTGAATATCAAAACCAACAGCATTCCTATTGGCGTCACGCGCTGCAAGAAGGGTTGTGCCACTCCCCATAAATGGGTCTACTATGAGTTCCCCTTGATGTGAAAAAAGCTCAATACATCGACGAGCAAGAGAAATTGGAAAGACAGCAGGATGCTTTTCTTTATCCCGAATGTCACGTTTTTCATAGTTAAACTGCTATATGCCTAATTGACATTTTATCCATTCCTTTGCGGTAAGACAATTAATGTGGGAAGGTCCACACTCGCAAGTCCGCCTGGAATTAATATCTAATTTTTTAGCTTTTGCTTGTAAAATAAACTTGGTCCCGTCTTCATCCATAAATGTTACATCCACATTAGTATCAGCTCCATTTTGATCAGTGATGTACACCTCGTCTTCGAGATGCGATTTTTGAATTACCACTTTGGCCTCCCTATCAAAGAAATATCTTTATAGATAACGTAGTAAAAATGATCATTGGCAAGTATCGATGCCATTTCTAGCGATAAGTCGCTGAAAAGTGGCTTTGCCTTACATAATAGAGTACCAGAAAAACATGTTAGACACAATGTTCAAGTACAAGCTTGACTTTTGGTACTATGTAAATTAATCTGGGCATACCTTTTAACGGCATTTGCTGTTATTTGGAAATGTTAAATGGAGCGATAGATGAAAGTATTTACAAAAGAAAGCCTGATAGTTGAACTGAAGACTATTTGTAATGGGCCATGGGTTCCATCCTGCAGGGCTCCAGGAAATGATGGAGCGGTAGGAAATACTATAGAACAACTGCTTGGTATCGAAGAGAACAATTTGCCTTTGCCAAATGCCGCCGAATGGGAACTGAAGGGGCAAAGAAGGCAAACAAGATCTCTTGTCACATTATTTCATATGGACCCATCTCCAAAGGCTATGAGCCTTGTAAATAGCTTACTTATTGCCAGGTATGGATGGCCCCTTGAGAATCACCCTGATGAGCTAAGTTTCAGGCAAACAATTTCAACGACTGCTCCAAGTGATCGTGGATTCCAGGTAATCGTAGATGATAATGAGCGCAAAGTAATGATTTCTTTCAACGCTAATGTAGTAGATGTCAGGCATCAAGCCTGGCTACAAACCGTTGAGAATCGGGTTGGATTAACACAGCTAAATCCGCAACCATACTGGGGATTTGATGATTTAGAGCACAAAGCCGGTACAAAGCTAGTAAATACATTTTTCATCTTAGCCGACTCAAAAAAGCAGGACAGTGTCGAATATTTTAAGTACAACGGCATCTTAATGCTTCAGAAATTTAGCTTTGAAAAATTTTTAGAAGCTCTTCGAATGGGTTTACTTAAAATAGACTTTGATGCGAGGTCAGGATCTGATCGTTCCGGGCATAATCATGGGACCAAGTTCAGAGTCGCGGCCAATTTGCTTCCAACTTTTTATGAGCATGTAACGCTATTATTTGATGCTCCTCTGGATCGAAGAGAACGGCTTAAACGGTTGGAAATCAGAGAAAGCTACTCTATCGAAGATATTGAGCAGGCTGCCAGTACAGGCCCTGCGATCGTTGACTTAACTGAATTTAAGTACAAACAACCAAAGAGGAGGCAACTTAAAGTGGCTGAACAACCAGAGCTAGGGATGGACTCCTGGTAGTGGTTTCTCCCACACATAGACGCACTTACGTAACTCCGTGCGCCCATGATTGCCCATTTGCTGGCTGCTGTTCCCCTTGCCTCTGCCCAACGTCCAGATATGTCTTACCTTCATGCCAAAGGACTCAGCCATATCAGACAGAATGAGGTCTACAGGTACCTCTTCACCGGCGTAACGGACGTTATCGTTTACCATAGCCACTATCCCCCCCGGTTTTAATAAGCGAGATAGTTCGTAAATTACGAAGCACATTTCATAAAAGTAGTTGTGTACTAACCGGGCAATATTTTCATTATTTAGTTGCCCGTTCTGCCGGTATATCTCAAGGGCCGCCAGTACCTCTTGCAATGCCGCCTGATTACTGAATACATC
>DAHVFL010000140.1 GCA_027316975.1 Chloroflexota bacterium
AGCCACAGCAGCGCGATCCGCTATGCGACGGCTCCCTCCCGGCGCGAGACCGTTCACCTGCAACCGAAGCTCACCAGGGTCATCACGCGCCGTCGTATGGACAGGCAAGCGTGACCGCCCATGCCCTCGTTCCGGGAAGCACAGGCAATATAGCAGTAGGAGACATCAACACCACTGTAGTGCTGGCCGTATTTGTCAAAAATAGCGCATTCACCGGGGGGCAGAACCAGCGGGGTTACCGAGCGGTTGCCCGGCGCGATCAAGACTACGTGAGCGCGCAGCTACGCACCATGCTTGAGCAGGAACTACCACAAGCATTTCCGCTTGCCTCTGGTGAACAGGTCTTCCCCACGCATTGCGCTTTCAAGATAGCGCCCAACCATCAGGTAGGAACGGAGGCAAGCGCACTCACGGTCACAGCAACCGAGACCTGTACAGGTATTGCCTACAACAGCGAACAACTGAGCCAACGTGCCACAGCGCTCTTTACCCAACAAACCGCTCCTGGCGCACAGTATCAATTGCTCGGAGAGGTGCAAGTCCAGATAGTAAGTGCTATGCCGCTCACTGTTTCCTGTCGTGGGTTGTGGGTGTTTACCTTGTCCCAAGACTTTGAACAGTTTTTAGCCGAGCAGGTCGCCGGACACACGCCCACGCAAGCGCGGAAGTATCTGCTCCAGACTGGGTGGCTCACTCGCGCAACCGTACCAGAGCCATTACCTCCAGACCCGGCGCACATTCACTTTCAGGTGCTGATCGGCATCTAGGACGAGAGGACAGGAAGAGCAATGCAACTGACAGAGCAGCATGTGATTGACCGCGACGATCCACGCTACAGCGTGATCGATGCAGCCGCCTTTGCTTCTAAGAACTTGTACAATGCGGCTAATTACGAGATCAGGCAAGCCTACATCTTCGAGGGTCGCTATCTCTCCTACAACGAGATGGACAGACGTATGAAGGGGCATGAGGCGTACAAGGCATTGCCTGCTAAAGTGTCACAGAAAGTCTTAGACCAACTCGACCAAGCTTGGAAGAGCTTCTTTGAGGCGCGGAAGAGATACCGCTATGACCCTTCAAAGTTCTTAGGAGAGCCGAGGCTTCCCAAATACAAGGACAAGGCCAAAGGGCGCAATGTGTTGATCTACACCGATCAGGCTATCAGTCGTAAAGGACTCAAGCGCGGCCTGATCTGTCCCTCCATGCTGCCCATTGAGGTGAAGACCAGACAAACGAGCATCGATCAGGTGCGCATCGTGCCACGTCATGGCTACTATGTGGTTGAAATCGTCTATGAACGGCAGGTGCTACAAGCCAACGTGAACCCCGACCTGTGTGCAGGAGTAGACCTGGGCATCACCAATTTGGCAGCGATAGCTTCAAACAAACCGGGGTTCATTCCCCGCCTTGTTAATGGTCGTCCGCTCAAAGCGATGAACCAGTGGTACAATAAGCGCAAGGCGCAGTTACAGAAGAAACTGGGGAAGCCTGGTACAACGCACCAGATGGAGCAACTGACCAACAAACGCAATCGGCGTATCAATCATGCGCTGCATACGGCCAGCAAGCAGGCCATTGATCTCCTTGTCAAAGAAGGCATTGGTACACTCATCATCGGCAAGAATGACAGTTGGAAGCAAGAAGTCGAGATGGGTACGCGCAACAACCAGAACTTTGTACAAATCCCCCATGCACGTTTCATTGACATGCTCACCTACAAGGCGGAACTGGTTGGTATCCGTGTGATTTTGACGGAAGAGAGCTATACCAGCAAGGCCAGCTTTCTTGATCTGGACCTGTTGCCAGTGCGTGATCCTATGCGCACAGAGGAACCGAAGTTCAGTGGCAGACGTGTCAAACGAGGGTTGTATCGCGCATCTGGCAAGCGGTATTTGAATGCCGATGTGAATGGAGCGTACAATATCATCCGTAAAGGTAAGCCCGATGCGTTTAACGCAAAGGAGGTAGCGGGTTGTGTAGTTCACCCGGTGCGGATCACCCGCACGAAGCCAACAAGCAAACTTGCGTCGTGAGGCGAAAAAGAACTTGGAACTATAACGCACTTGCGTTGGGAATGAAAGCCCTGTGTTTTATGTTAAAATGTACAGAACGTTGTTGCCTGATGTCGCACGTGACATGCAAGGCAAGAGAATGGCGAGACGGCAAACGTCACAAGTCTCATGAAAAGTCAGAGAATGTGGAATGTATATGGAAGAATGTATCGATATGGACTGTTATGAAACCGTTGCTCGTCTCCATCTATATATTGACCGGGAACTCAGCGCCGAGGAAGTCACGGTGGTGCAGCAACATTTGACCGGCTGCCCGCATTGCGAATGTCGTTTTCACTTTGATGAAGGTGTGAAGCGACTGATTCACGAACGCTGTACCATCGAGCGCGCGCCTGCGCACCTGCGAGAAGCAGTGCTGCGCCTGGCTCGCATGCCGATTGGCGAAGTCGTGACACTCGACCCAGAGTTGGAGATGGAGATCAGGGCTGATCTTGAAGAAGATTGTTGATGTAGGGACGCGATTGATCGCGTCCTCACACATTATCTGGCTTCGCAAGTCGCATCGTAGCAGGGTACGGGCGGCGGCTCTGTCCCCGCCCTGGTTGTCTTGCTGTGGATTCATGGTTGGTCTACTCCGTTTTGAAAATCCTCTGGAATTGCTTCCACAGGGTGCGGTGCGCTTCTGGCGTCGGTGAGGCTTGCTCGATCGTTGGGACCATTCCATGGGGATTGAGAGGGCGCGTTGGAACGTCTTCCGGTTGTTCAGGTGCGGCATATGCCGCGCTCCCGGTACTGGTATCGTGAGATGCCTGTGCCGGCTGTTGGTCTGTGGGTTCGCTGGCGGGTGGCCGCGTGGCCTCGCCCCGGTCAGGGTAACGCGGGCGTTGGGTCTGTGGACGTTTAGGTGGGCGAACGACAAAACCCTCGCGCTGAGCGGGCTGGCGTGCCGGGCCGTTAGCCCCCGACTGGTTCGCCAGGTGACCGGAGGGCTGAAGTCGCAGGGTACGCAGGTCTTGTGCCATTAAAGTAGCATATTCATAACGGTCTTCGCGCTGTCGAGCTGTAGCGATCAGGATGATTTGCTCCAGCCCGGTGGATAGCTCGGGGTTGAGCGTGGTAGGGTGACGCAGGGGGCCGGAAACGATGGCGGTTGTTAACTCCGGTAATGTGCGACCGGTGAAAGGCCGCTGTCCCGTCACCATTTCATAGAGTACCACGCCGAGCGCGTAGATGTCGCTGCGGTTATCCAGCGTGTGGCCCCAGACCTGTTCCGGCGAGGCATAGTAAATGCTGCCGACCAGCGTCTTGGCGACGGTGATTTGCTGGTGGCCGGGAGCGCGAGCCAGGCCAAAATCCATCACCTTAATTTTACCCCAGCGATCAAGCATCAAGTTTTCGGGTTTGATATCGCGATGGATAACATTACGCTCTTTGTATGCGAAGTCGAGCGCGTCAGCGATCTGGGCGGCGTATTCGGCGGCCAGGTGTTGAGGCATGACTGTATCGATTTGCAGCAGGCTGCCAATGGTCGGCCCCTGCACAAATTCCATGACGAAATAGAGAAATCCGCCCTGCTGGCCGGCGTCCTAGATTTGCACGATATTCGGATGATTCAAGCCAGCCACGATCTGGGCTTCGCGGATGAAGCGCGCCACGAAGGAAGCATCCCTGGCGAGGGCACGCGGCAATACCTTGATTGCTACCTCGCGTCCGAGCGCGATTTGTTTGCCGCGATATACCATCCCCATGGAGCCTCGCCCAACCTCTTCTTCCAACAGATAGCCGCCCAGGCTCTGGCCCGACAGTTCATTCATGTGTTGTGCAGCGCAGGGACCCCAAACCATTGTCCTTATTCACCCGATTTCTACGTCTCGCCGTTCAATCGGATGCAAGGACTGGCAAAGTTTCGGGGAGGGAGCGCTGAACCTCCTTCCCTACTTGAGTAATACAGGATGTGATGAGCCACATCCCGCAACGTCTACGTCATCAATCAAGGTAATCTTTGAGAATACGGCTGGCCTGCGGATGACGTAACTTGCGAATGGCGCGTTCCTCGATCTGGCGCACACGTTCGCGTGTGACTTTGAGTTTCTTGCCCACCTCTTCCAGCGTGTGATCGTGGTCATCCACCAGGCCAAACCTGAGTTCGATGACCTGGCGTTCGCGGGTGGTTAGCTGGTTGAGCGCCTTGCGAATTTCCTCGCGCAGCAAGTGTTGATCGGTGAGTTCGACTGGCCCGCGCTCGCGCGTATCTTCAATGATGTCGCCGAGCGTGTTTTCTTCTTCCTCGGAGAGCGGAGCGTCGAGCGAGAAGACTTTTTCGGCCCAGACCAGAAGCTCGTTTACGCGATCTGATGTCATATTCAGGCGTTCGCTGATGTTTTCTGGCGTCGGTTCGCGCCCGAGTTCCTGGTAAAGCTGGCGCGTCATGCGCTTGACACGCATGACCTCTTCCATGATATAGACGGGCAGGCGTACCGTGCGCGTTCCTTCCAGGATGGCGCGCGTGATGGCCTGTTTGATCCACCACGTGGCATACGTGGAAAAGCGGAAGCCCTTCCTATAGTCGAACTTGGTGACGGCGCGGATCAGTCCAATGTTGCCTTCGCCGATCAAATCTTCCAGGGAAAGCCCCTGGCCGACATACTTCTTGGCGATACTTACCACCAGTCTCAGATTAGCCTCGATGAGTTGATTTCGCGCTGTCTTATCTCCGGATTCTGCTCGTTCAGCGAGGGAAGATTCTCGAGTTGCGGAGAGAAGCGGAATGCGTGAAATTTCGCGGAGATAGAGACGCAGGCTATCACTCTGCGCCAGGCTACCCAGGTCTGCTTCCTGGACGGCTTCACGTTCTGGCTCGGCTGGTTTATCGGCTTCTAACATAACTTCCTGTTCCAATTTCTCGCTCTCTTCTACCTGCGCTCTCCCGCTCAAGGAGTAGGCATAGGGAAGGGAATCGACCGCTTCCTCGCTCCTTCAAGCAGAATGCATTAAAGATCAGCTACGTAATGCTGATATTTTATCACACCTCTGTGTTATTGCAAGCGTTGGTGTGTATTGAGACAATTTGACTACATCTAACTTCATAGATTCGGCGCGCACGTTTCCTTGCAGCCCGCGGACCTCTTTCACTCGTTCTACGTATCTCATTCGACACTATTGCTTGTAACCTTGATGAATTTATGCGTATATATATTGGGGAGCAGACACTTGTGTATATGATATAAAATGAAATAAATTGATCTGATTATGTCTGGGAAAAATAGTATGGTTGATAAACTATCGTTGATGCCAGGAACTTTGATCCAGGGCCACTATATCGTAGGAGCTTTACTCAACGAGGGCGGCTTTGGCTCGGTTTATCGCGCAATTGATACCAGCGAGGGCAACCGTCCCTGCGCCATCAAAGAGACCTACGATGTTACCCCTGCTGCTCGCCGCCAGGCATTGACCGAAGTGGCGGTGTTATCCACTATCCATAGCCCGCACCTGCCCCAGGTCTATGAGGCTTTTGAACACCAGGGGCGTTTCTACCTGGTCATGCAATTAATCGAGGGCCAGAATCTGCTTGAATTGAGCAAGACGTGGGGCCGGCCATTCAGCGAGCAGGTAATCTTGCGCTGGTTATTGCCTGTGATGGATGTGTTACAGGAACTCCATAGTCGCAATCCCGCCGTCATTCACCGCGATATTAAGCCGGGCAACATTATCTTGACGCCTGATGCGCGGGCCGTGCTGGTCGATTTTGGCCTTACCCGGCTCTACGATCCATCCAGCACTAGCCAGACAATCGTGCGCGTGGTGTCCGAGGGGTTCAGCCCCATCGAACAATATATCGGGAAGACCACCCCGCAATCCGATATATATGCGATGGCGGCCACAATGTATTTCTTGCTGACGCTGACCGTGCCACCGGTGGCTATGGAACGCAGCATCCACGATGCATTGATCCCTCCTCATGTGCTTAACGCGCAGCTTTCGCCCACTACTGACGCTGTTTTACTCAAAGCGCTGGCGGTCAATCCTGCCCAACGTTTTGCCAGTATGTACGAATTTGCCGGAGCATTACGACAGCTCTACTCGGTCTATTCTCCGCCGGCATTCACTGCTAATCTGGTGCAGGCCGCGGGCGCGCAGACAGAACGCATGGTCTTGCCTGCGCCGCCGCCGCCGTTTGTTCCTGTTCCGCCGCCGCCACCCTTTAGTTTCCAGCCGCAGTCCCAGCCTGGACGACCGTTAAGCATGATTCAACCACCTGTTGCCTCTGTCGCGCCTGGTCAGGCTATGCGCGCTCCTGATGGGCGCGGGCGAGGCCAGGCTGCCAGCGCGCCATCGTATCCCATACTGCCGCCGCGTCGCAATTCCACGCCGCCGCCACCAGCGCCCATGGCGAAAAAACAAATGTACAAGGCCTTGCCGGGTCCTTACAATCAAGGATGCCTGTGGGGGTTGTTGCAGGGAGTGTTCGCGGCCTTGCTGGTGTTATCAATGAAAAATTCAGCTAACTCGACCGTGGTAGTAGCAGTAGTCGAAGGGTTTTTCTTTTACTTCCTGGCCGGTCTACTGACGACGCGCAAAGGAGGAAGCTCCTTACGCGGCATATGGGCCGGGTTCTGGTCAGGCATTTTCGGTACTATCGTATTCTGGGTAGTGTTTCTGGTGGGCTTGCTCATCCAGGTTGTGCAGTTATACCGCCAGGATATTACTGCTCCTAATCAATCAGGCCCATCTTTTGATATAGCAGCGTATGTCGGATTTCGATTTCGCCAGATTGTGGATACGCTGGCAAACCAGCAAACCGCGCAGCAAACAGCAAGCGTCAGAGGCGCGATCACCTATCTGGTCGTTGGCCTGGTGGTAGCTATGCTGCTTGGTTTGTGCGGCGGCTTACTTGGAAGCATGTGGGCCAGGCGGCGCGGCCTGCTCTAGTGAACCTGGTCTGCATCTTTGAGTGTGATGCGGGGAGCGGACGCGGGGAGCGGACGCGATAAATCGCGTCCCTACTTCTTCATCGACCTGGTTGAGTGTCCAGATCATAGGATGCGGGGAGCGGACGCGATAAATCGCGTCCCTACACATCAACCGGAAGGATGCGAGCGGACTTTACAGAAGAATTTGGTACGATGCGAGCAGTAATCTCCGAAAAATTACGGGCGCACCTGCGACAGGTGGGCAGCAATGCGCTGACTGTCACCCTGGAACCCCTGCGCTGCTGAAGCGGCACCTTCTTCGAGGTATCGGTCGATACCCGCGCACCAGAAGAAACCAGCCGCTACGCATCCTTCGAGCAGGACGGCACGCGCATCTACTACACCCCCAGACTCGGACGCACATCCGATGTGCTGGAACTCGACTTCGTGCGCCTGCTCTTCCGCAGCAGGCCGATCATGTCGGGACCGGAGGATTTGCTGGCAAAGGTGATTATGGGGCGGATGTGACCCTGTAACCTCTTCCGACGACAGATTGTGGACGAGGGCGACAGTCACGCATCATCCGCATGTTGAGAGCCAGCTATCCCTGTGGCCCTGTTCTCTCTGGCTTTACGCACCGCGCAAAAAAAGAGCGCGCACCCGGTACGTTGCCCCCGGTTGACACGCCGTGCTACTATCTTTCTTGTCACATCCATAATGGAACAATTTGGGAAGGTAGGCAACATAGTTGACGAATCAAGATACTACACTCACTTCAACCACCACAGAAGAGACGCTTTCGCTTACAGAACTGGCTCGCGCCCTCCATATCGAACTGAAACTGGATAGCGGGCAGATTGCGCGTACCGTCGCGCTGCTGGACGAGGGCAACACCATTCCCTTTATCGCCCGCTACCGCAAAGAAGTTACCGGTAGCCTGGACGAAGTGCAGATACAGGCCATTGCTGACCGCGCAGGGGCGTTGCGCGCCCTGTACGAGCGTAAAGCCGATGTGCGCAGGCTCATTGACGGGCAGGGCAAACTCACACCAGAACTGGCAGCCGCCATCACATCGGCGACCACTTTGCAGGAAGTCGAAGATCTCTATTTGCCGTATCGTCCCAAACGCAAGACGCGCGCCAGTGTTGCCCGCGAAAAGGGACTCAGTCCCCTGGCCGATCTTATTTTGCAACAACCTGTCCTTTCCGGCAACCCCGAAAAACTGCTCGAAGACCATGCGCGGCCATTCCTGAATGCCGAGAAGGGCGTGGATACCAGCCTGGAAGCCTACGCCGGGGCGCGTGATATCGTGGCCGAGGTCATCGCCGAAGATGCCAGTGTGCGCGGCTCTATGCGCGTCGTCTTCTTCAAGCAGTCCTCCATCAGCGCGAAAGTGGCCGATGCCGGCAAAATCGCCGAAAAAGACCCCAACGGCGTCTACCAACTCTACTACGAGTTCAACGAAAGCGTTGTCAAACTGGTACCCCATCGCG
This sequence comes from Chloroflexota bacterium, assembly GCA_027316975.1. Taxonomy (GTDB): domain Bacteria; phylum Chloroflexota; class Ktedonobacteria; order Ktedonobacterales; family Ktedonobacteraceae; genus CF-113. Next base: position 8,416 of record DAHVFL010000140.1, read on the forward strand.
TGCTGGCTCTCAATCGCGCTGAACGCGAGGATGTGCTGCGCGTCAGCGTGTCCCTGCCATATGAGCAGGCGCAGTCGCATATCACGCGGCACTACCCGGTCAAGATTGCCTCTCCTTTTGCGCAGCATCTCACCGAAGCGATGGAGGATGGCTACAAACGGCTGCTCGCCCCCGCGATGGAACGCGAGGTGCGCGTTGAACTGACGCGGCAGGCCGAAGAACATGCCATCAACATCTTCGCCGCCAACCTGCGCAACCTGCTTTTGCAGCCGCCGCTGCGCGGGCGTAAAGTGCTTGGCATCGATCCCGGCTTTCGCACCGGCTGCAAACTGACCGTCGTTGACGAGAACGGCAAGTATGTAGAGTCGGACACTATGTACCTGTACCAGTCGGACAGGGCGCGGCAGCAGTTGCGCGCATTGCTGGCGCGGCACAACATCGACGTGATCGCCATGGGCAACGGCACCGCTTCGCGTGAAACCGAGCAGATGGTGGCCGAGTTGATTGGCGAACTGGAAGACGAAACTGGCGCGAAGGGCAAGATCGGCTACGTGATCGTCAACGAGGCAGGCGCGTCGGTCTATTCGGCCTCGGAAGCGGCGCGCCAGGAGTTTCCCACGCTCGACGCCACGCAGCGCGGCACCATCTCGATTGCGCGCCGCCTGCAAGACCCCCTGGCGGAACTGGTCAAAATCGATCCCAAAGCTGTCGGCGTGGGACTTTACCAGCACGACGTAGACCAGAAAGAACTGGCGAACATGCTCGAGCGCGTGGTGGTCTCCTGCGTCAACTTCGCGGGCGTCGAGCTAAATTCCGCCTCCGCCGCGCTGCTCAAGCACGTCTCCGGCATCAATGCGCGCGTGGCGAACGCCATCGTCAAGTACCGCGAGGAACACGGCTCGTTCAAGACACGCGAACAACTGCAAAAAGTATCAGGACTCGGTCCCGCAACGTTCGTGCAGGCGGCAGGCTTCCTCAAAATCGCCAACGGCAGCGAGCCACTGGATAACACCTTCATTCACCCCGAAAGCTACGCTGCCGCGCGCACACTGCTGGAAATGCTGCCAGCCGCCAGCGATGATAAGGGTAAAACACTGAAGACTGCCGAACGTGTGGGGCAGTTTCGCCAGTTCATCAAACTGCAAGGCAGCCTGGGACGCGGCAATCGCAACCGCGCCGGCGATGCTAATGGCGAGCAGGCGTCGTGGGGCGAGATTGCGAAGAAGATCGGCGTCGGTTTGCCTACGCTCAACGATATTCTGGAGAACCTGGAAAAGCCTGGCCTCGACCCACGCGACGCCTTGCCCGCGCCCATCCTGCGCCACGATGTGCTGAAGATGGAGGACCTGCAAACGGGCATGATCTTACAGGGGACGGTGCGCAACGTGGTAGACTTCGGCGCGTTCGTCGATATCGGCGTCAAGCAAGACGGCCTGGTGCATATTTCGGAACTGGCCGACCGCTATGTGAAGGACCCTCTGAGCGTAGTTGCTGTAGGGCAGGTGGTGCAGGTGCGCGTGTTGAGCGTCGATAGGCAACGCGGGAGGGTGCAGTTGAGTATGAAGGGGATGGGGAAGTAAGGAAGTTATTAGAATGAGGTGGCCGAAAAACGGAACTACAGCGTTTTTCGGCCTTTTTCTTTATGATTGACGTTTAAACTAAAGTAAGCTCAGCAATCCTGTGAGGGATTGCTGAGGGGGAGTAATGTATCCAAAAGAAACAAACTCAGGAGCA
>DAHVFL010000141.1 GCA_027316975.1 Chloroflexota bacterium
GCGCTGGCTCTACCCGAAAGCGTGCCAATATTTTCCAGCGCCAATCTGTAGTGCCTTACAGCCTCAGGATATGCCGATAGAGCATAGGCGCGGTCGCCGGCCAGTTCTGCATACTGCGCAATAGTAGCCGCTTCTGCGCCCCCGTTGACGAGGTGATATGCAATAGCGGCGGCTGACTCCTGGACGCGGTCGCTGTAGAGGCGGACGAGGGCGTCAGCGGCGCGGCGATGCAGGCTGGCGCGGCGACCCGCCGAGAGACCGTCGTAGAGGTGGCTCACCAGCAGGGGGTGCCAGAAGTGGTAGGTGATGCGCGTGCCAATGCCCTCTTCATTCAGCATCCCGGCCTGCAACGCTTCTTCCAGCAGGTCGAGCAGGGTGTCTTCGTCGCTGGCATTGGAGCCGCTTTCCAGAGCGCGTAACGCGCCAAATTCAAAGGTGCCTCCCAGCACGGCGGCCCGCACTAACAAACGCTGGCAATCGCTGCTGATACGTCCCAGGCGCAGGTCAAGCACGGCAGCAATAGTATCGGGCAAAGTGCCTGGCAGATCGAGCGCGGTGGATGGATTAGACGCGAACCCTGGCGTATCGAACACGTTGCGGGCCAGTTCTTCCGCGAAGAACGGGTTGCCAGCGGCGCGAGCCTGAATACGCATCGCCACGGGTTCGGACAGGGGAGAGATCAGGACGCGAATCTGTTCATCCGTGAGCGGCTGCACCGTGAACGTTTCAATAGACTGCTCGCGCTGCAAGTCGTTTATTACCGCACGCAATGGATGGGTGGGTGGAAGCTCGATATCGCGACATGTGCCAACGATCAGAACGGGCTGGTGGCGCAACTGGCGCACCAGGTAGGCCAGCAACTCGCAACTGCTGCTATCGGCCCATTGCAGGTCGTCCAGCACAATCAAAAGCGGCGCGCTCTCGCTGATAGTAGCAAGCAGGGCGCGCGCGGCCTCCCACAGACGCAATTGTTCCTGTTCCGGCGAAACGGCGGTCGGGTCAGACGGCGGCAGCAGGTTTTCCAGTTCGGGCAGGAGAGCGCGTAAGGCTTGATAGATGAGCGGGTGGCGCGCGATTTCCTGGCGCTGCCACAGCCCGCGTGCCATGGCCTTGCGCAGCGTCTCCGTCCACATGCGATAGGGGATGCTGGTCTCCTGAATATACGCGCGCGTCCAGGTGACAGTCCAGCCGCGCCGCGATGCTTCGCGGCCCATCTCTTCTGCCAGGCGCGTTTTGCCGATGCCGACATCGCCCATCAGCAGGACGCATTGCACGCGATGCCCGCTTTCGAGCGGAGACGAGGTAGCGCTTTTCTTCTGTCCTGCCAGCTTCATGCGCCGGGATTGTTCGGTATCGTGCAATATTTGCCGCAGAGCTGCCAGTTCCACATCGCGACCAACCAGGCGGCTCTGATTGCTGCGTCCCACCTGCATCGCGGGACGCGCCTCCTGTTCTAACGGTTGTGCCTCGTGCGCAGCGGAGGATGCCGGTAGTGTGTTGCCAGTCGCCAACGTTAAGGCGGCAGAGTTGCCGCGCCGGGCCGCTTCGTAGAGAGCGCGGGTCTCCTGTAAGGGAACCATCTTATATTCTTGTTTCAACGTTGCTGCAAAACGCTGGTAAATGCGCAGCGCTTCGCCGCGCCTGCCAGCCTGCGCCAGTAAAAGTATGAGGCGTTGCACGGCAGCTTCATTGGTAGAGTCGATGGCAAGCAGGCGATCCAGCGTATCGATGGCGCTGGCAATCGCTTCGCGCGCGATACGCAGATCGGCCAGTTCGAGCAGCAGCCCGATCCAGCCCCGTAGCAGCGATTCGCGCCGCGTTTGCGTCCATTCGACAAGCCTCTCCTCCGGCAAATAGTCACCGGCATACAACAGCATTGCCTCCTCGAGCAGTTGTTCAGCCTGGCCTGGATCATTACTGGCGCGAGCGCGGGCCAACAACCCTTCAAAGGCATCAGCATCCACCCATACTTGCGATTGATCGGCGAGCAGCATAGTAGCATGTTCCGTAAGTAACAGGCTGGTCGTAGCGGGTCGGCTGCGCGCCGGTTCAAAAAGCTGGCGCAGGCTATGCACAGCCTTGTCGAGACGATGCGAGGCTGTCTCAAAATCGAGGTCGGGCCACAGCAGTTCAATCACCTGTTCGCGCCCCAGTTTGCGTCCGGGGCTGCTAATGAGGCACGTCAGCAGCGAACGTACCCGTTGATGCTGCATGGAGGCATCCGCCACCGCCTGCCATCGTTGCCCGTTGTGTCGCTCAAGCGTGAACTGCCCCAGCACATAAAGACGCACAACCGCGCTCTCAGTTTCAGACGAGAGAACTTCACTGCTCACTTCAGCAACGCCTGTCGCCTGTGCCTGCATCCCTACGGGAAGTTCCTTGCCCACGTAAGTACGCACGGTGCGCCCGTTGACGGTCTGGTACGCGTACCAGTAGGGGCCGTGTCCAGTACCCTCGCGGCACCGGCGACAGCGCGGTTTGCCACAATAGCTAACCTGCTGGTGATAGGTGATCTTGCTATCCATCTCGTCACCGTCTCCTTTGTATGCCTTTGACGAGCATTGGCAGGAGAGAAACTTCCACATCGGACGCGCGCAAAGCGAGCATCCAGTCTTGAGACTGCATCATTATATCAGAATGCGTCCATATTCCGCATTTTTCAATATTCTGGTCGTTTTGGGATATGGTCGCCTTTTTCGTACCCCACAACAAATAGAACGCCTCCGTTACACAAACTATGGGAATGGCAGGAACAAATGAGAAGAACAGCTTGAAACAAATTAACACAGTATAAGCCATTGAAAAATTTGGTATAAGACAGTTCATACGTTGCCCCCGCCCTGGCCGCTCGCGCAAAAAATGCCGGTCTGTGTCTCTTGTTGCCAGGAATAATCTCATTGGAAGCAGCGTAGGACATCACTAGAAGCGCCTCAACGTACACTTTCTGCATAGGACGAGATTTGCTGGAGGGAAATTCTCATGCAGAACACTATGGAGAAAGAAGGAACGATGATTGAGGCACGCATAGCCGAAAAACGCACAGATCAGTTTGAAAAGCTGTATGCTCTGGTAAGTTTAGCGGATGCGCCAGATAGAAACTCGCTCAATGATGCCAGCCGCATGTATCGTGACGAAATTGGTCGCGTCGATTTAGTGAGCAGCGAAGAAGTTATTTGCCTGGCGCAGCGCATCGCCCGCGGTCGGGCCGCAGCCGAACGCCCCCGGCAACCGGGGCATCAACAAGTGATCGAGGAAGGCGAAAAGGCCAAACGCCAGCTGATCGAGGCTAACTTACGCCTGGTTATTTACGTGGCGCGTAAGTACAAGGGGCTTGACCTGGATATGATGGACCTGATTCAAGAAGGCAATCTGGGCCTGATGCACGCCGTTGACAAGTTCGATTATACGAAGGGATACAGGTTTAGCACCTACGCCATCTGGTGGATTCGCCAGGCCATTACACGCGCCCTGACCGAACAGACGCGCATGATCCGCGTCCCGCTGCACAAAATGGAGAAGATGAAGCAATTGGCGCGCATCCAGCAGCGCATGTGGCAGGGTTTGGAGGTGGAACCAACGGTGGAAGAGCTGGCGGAACAGATGGATTTGAGCGTGCAACAGATCATTGACCTGTTAGTTATCACCAAATCGCAGGAGCCGCTCAGCCTGGACATTCGTCGCAAGGTCGGCGATGATGACCTGCCTCTGAGCGATCTTTTGGAGGATGATCAGACCAACTCACCCGAACAAATCGTCATCACACAAACATTGGAGACGCAAATCCGTGACCTGCTGCAAAGCCTGACTCCACGCGAACGGCAGGTAATCCGCTATCGCTACGGGTTGGACGGCGATCGCGAACTCACACTGCACGAAGTGGGGCGCAAGCTGGGGTTGAGCCACGAAGCCGTGCGCCAGGTGGAGTGCCGCGCCCTGCGCAAACTTGACCCGTTAAGCCGCGACAGAAAGTTGGAAGAATTTCTAGCATGAGCCATTTTGACGATGATGAATGATACAGGTACTCCTCACCGTTGAGGGGTATCTGGGCGAGGGCAGAGCCGCTGCCCCTACCCTGTTACTACGGATTGCGAAACCGTACGGGGTAGGGGCGGCGGCTCTGCCTTTCACCACAAGTATTTTTTGGAAAAAGCATGAAGCCTGATGAATTTTACCGATCACAACCGGTCACGTCTTGTCATCCTGAGCGCAGCGAAGGATCTCGGTGCCCTGCCAGTCAGATCCTTCGCTGCGCTCAGGATGACAGACATGACCGATGTGGGTGGTAATGTTCATCAGGACTCCGGGCGCAAGCGTCCCTCTGCATAAGATGACCTATCTAGTCCGGTAAAATTCATCAGAGGGGGCCATGCACATTACCGGTTCGGGTCGGTAAAAACCACCAGATTTTTGATAAAAGATCTCTCCTAAACCGCTGCGACGATCACGCTCACATTGTCGGAGCCGCCGCGATGGAGCGCGGCTTTGATGAGGGCTTCGCTGGCCTGCGAAACGTCGGGCAGGCAGCGTTTGAGGATTTTCTCGATCTCGTGGTCGCGCACCATCTCCCACAGGCCATCGGAACAGAGCAGCACGTAGTCACCGGCCTGCACTGGCTCAACGAACCAGTCTACCTGCACATTGTCTTTCTCGCCCATGCCGCGATAGATTTTGTTGCGGTCAGGATGGGTATAGACATCCTCGGCGGCGATGGCTCCCGCGGAGACCAGGCGCGCCACCAGCGAATGATCGCGTGTGATTTGCTTCAGGCCGCCGTCCTGCCGGTAGATATAGGTGCGACTGTCGCCCACATTGACGATATAAGCAGTGGACTCTACCAGCAGCGCGGCAGTGAGAGTGGTTCCCAGATCGACGCCGCGGGCTTCCTTATACTCGTGAATCACCGAGTTCGCCAGGTGGGCGCAATCTGTCAGCGTATCCATCAAGAAGGTATCGTTCAGTTCTTCGCCTTGCTGAACGGCAGGCAAAACGCTTTGCATCATAGTATGTGTGGCGAGATGACTGGCGACGCGCCCGCTGGCATGGCCGCCCATACCATCAGCCACCACGTAGAGCGCGATTGGACAGAGCCGCCCGCGCGCATCACAGACACTGCGCATCGCCAATACCGCGTCCTCGTTCGGCTTATGCTTGCGCGTGATGCCAGCATCCCAGCCAATGCCCACGCCCGCGTTGATTGGCTCGCATAAGCGCTGGCCTGGCATTTCTCCGCGCTCATATTCTCCAGTGGGCATAGCTGGCGTAATTAGCCCGGCCCTCGTCTCAGGGGAAATGGCCGCAACCTGCTCTGTTTTTGATGACTGGCTGGCTTTCAGGCGTTGCGCCGGCGCTGGCGTTGGTGTTCTGGCGAGCGCGGCATAGGCCAGCGACGCCTGTGGCTCATCGAAACCCTGGTCGAGTATGTTATCCGCGGAGTTGCGCTGCCATTTCGTTTTCGCGGGCGCGCTCTTCGCCTGTTTGCCAGTGCGCACCAGCCCAATTCCTGCCCATAACAGCATGGCCCACGCCATACCCCACGTCAGCGATAAGAGAGAGACGCCCACGAACGATGCCAGCGCGGACAAACCATGCGCACCCAGCAAACGTCCCATGAGCGGCAACGACTTCGCTAACAATATCCACGCCTGCGAGGGGAAACCACCCGATACCGCCAGCAACATCATCGCCAGGCTGACCAGGCCCAGCCCGGCAAGCGCTCTCGCCCACAGGTGCAATGCGCAGGCTATTTTAACTTGCTGCAACATATCAGACTTTCGATTCCGCGTATGAAGTGATGCTGATGATGGTGCCCGTTTGCGTAATCAGGCGCAGGCCATCATAGCCAGATGTCAGTGCGTTATCGCTGGCAACCAGCATCCAGTTAGGCGGCTCGGCCTGCCCCGTCTGCCACACGCGCGCCATGATGCCTGTACCCATCACGCGCACCCGCAGGCTATAAGATATGCCATCCCTGGCTGTAAAAGGCTCCGATTGCAAACTGCTAACCACACCATTCACTTTTTTAATCGCTGTCAGGTTCGCGCCATCGATGAACACTTTGTACAGGTTATTGCCATCTGTCCAGCGCAACAACGCGCCCATATTCGCGGCGGCAAAATGATTGATCGCTCCGCTAAACAACACCTCGCTATCCGTCATAGGCTTTCCAAGCACGCTGTCATAGATCGCGCTGCCAGCGCCAGTTACCTGCCCTGTACGATTGACAATGGCGAATGCAGGCGCTTTCGCCGCATCTCCCGACCAGCTCTGTCCATCCGAGGCCGCGCCCCAGAACTGCTGGTCAGGACGCTGGAAAGTATCACGCGCCAGCACATTAGCAGGCGGTAGCGAGGTCGTAGAAGTGGCGACCGTCGTTACCGTTCCTACAGGCGTAGATGTGGGCGCGCCAGTTGTAGCCACCGGCTTCATGGCAGGCACCCGCAAAGCGCCAGTGTTGAACACTGCGCGTGGCAGGGTCAGCGCCGACTGCACCTGCGCTGAAAAGCGCGCGGTGAAAATATCAAGCAGCAGGATCAGGCCAAGCGCAATCAGGCCAATCCTGACGGCGCGCGGCGAAAGTCGCCTGAAACGTGCCAGGCGAGGATGATATGTTCGCATACGTTTTCCTTCTCGTACTTTTCATCCCACAATTTCTCTATACAGGCTGCATACCAGTTGGTCGGCATCCTGCTCACCAATGTAATCGGTGAGTGTATGCTGGTATTCGCAAATGCGGTCCATGCGCGCGTGAATAAACGCGTGGCGCGCCGCGCCGCTCGCGAGGCCATACATGCCTCGCTGCATAGACTCCAATTGCAATTCGATCTCTTCGCGCAAGCGAGCTACTTCACTCTTATGCATGGTGTTTACCCTCTGTTCATGTATAAGCTATCAAATGTCTTATACCTGTCTTTCTATTTGTCTTATGATTGCGCTTCCATTTCGCTTCAATATGGCAGCGACAGCAATTCCTGTATCTTGAATGGCTTGGTGATATGACCGCGCGCCCCCGCCAGGCGGCTCTTTAGACGATCAAGGATGCCATCGCGAGCGGAGATCATGATAACAGCCGTCCGGTCGAAATGAGGACTGGTCTTCAGCAGGCGTAATACATCGTACCCATCCAGGTTGGGCAAGCCAATGTCGAGGAAGATCAGGTCTGGCAAGTCGTCCTGCCAATCCTTCAAAGCTTGAAGAGCTTCAACGCCATCCGAGAAACTGGTGCAATCAATGCCGGCACGCCGGAACGTCGTTTCCACAACCTTGCGCACGACCATGGAATCATCGATGACGACTACCTTGTTCATAGCTCTGCCTCGCCTCTGGTTGCCGTTCAGCCGCTCGCGGCCAGTTCATCCTACTCGATACATTATTTTTTCCCTACAATCCAGGTATTAGAAGATATGCGTGACGGGCAGGGGAGGGGATCAATGACGCCCATCACGCTGAGATGCATTGCTAACCGCTCACACCTGTTCGGGGTGCAATGAGACAAACGCGACCGGTACTAACAAAGCAACGCATCTGTGCAAAGTATAAGCTAGCAGAGTTCCCACAATATCCCCTGCCACTTCCAACGCCCCCACAAAAAAGAGAGAAGAAGTGTGCGGGCTGGTCGCCTGCGGCGACCAGCCCGCACACTTCTTCTCTCTTTTTTAAATTGCCGCCTGCGGCGGCAATAAAACTTGCGCGTCGGGTTAATTAAAAATGGTAATATATGGACGAGAAGAATTAGACAGGAAAAATTATGAACGACCACACCTCTTACATGCAGGCTTTGCAGGCAACCTTCGACCATGAAATACCCATTACGCGAGAAATCGGCATCAGGGTAGCACACTACAATGGCGAGCAGCTTGCGCTTGCCGCGCCCATCGAGCGCAACATCAACCACAAAGCCACCGCCTTCGCGGGCAGCCTCAACTCGGTGGGTACGCTGGCGGGATGGGGCATGATCTGGCTTCTACTGAAAGAACTGGATATCGAGGGGACGATTGTGATTCAAGACAGCGCCAACCACTTCAGAAGGCCGGTCACACAAGATTTTACCGCCATCTGTCGCCGGCCCGACTCTGAACAAGTGAACCAGTTTGCTCACACGCTGCGCGAAAAAGGCCGCGCAAGACTGGAGCTGCAGGCCACGATTCACGAACATAATGTCCTGGTCATGTCATTTCAGGGACGCTATGTAGCTCTGCTCAACACGCGGGAGGACAGAGCGCTTTAATTCATGCTCCGATTGCGCCGCGCATTGCGACTTCGTCGCGAAGCAGCGCTGCGCCGCGCTCCATTGCTGCTGTACGAAGGTGAAGGCGTCTCATCCTCTTCTTGCACAGCCATCTCAGTCGTAGTAATAACCTCTTCCGGTGTTTCTTCTACCGGTGCCACCTGTGCGCGGCCCTTACCCAAAAAACCACCAAGCGCGCCACCGGCCAGAACGAGCAACATTACCAATACGAGTGTATATCCCATCACAACGAGTTCGTTCTGAATGACCATCCCATTAGTAACATGAATAAGAGGCTTCTGGGTATTCGCAGTTTTCTGAAACTCCTGGCGAATCGTATCTATATTTGTAAAAACTGTAATCAAACTAATTACAGATATGATTAACGAGTAAACCAGACCGGTCAGTAAACCCGCTATCAGTCCTGAGCTTACCTTACCTTTCAACCTGGATGCGCGTCGACCCGCTAGAAAACCAAATATAAAGAGGACAGCTAGTGGGTCAACTGGCAATCACGTATCCGTTGATTTAGCGCTCATTGAGCTTAAAAAGCCGTTTTTCAAAGGGTATGCAATTGCCAGTTGACCCACTAGTTCAACATAGCTGGTTAACTGACCCAGAACCTGTCCTATAAAAGGAGCAATGAAGTTGAATACTATGAGAACAAGTGTAAGGATTACGCCAAAGATAAGTCCAATTGTCACCGGGGTACTTCCCAGACGAATATTCCGCAGATTCATGATGTTTCTCCTAAATTATTGCCACGCTCGCCTGTCACACACATGCGCGCTACGCTGCATCATACTCCTATTTTTGTCTGGAAACAAGCCATCCCGCTATTTTTCCGGGGGAGGAGACATGTAATCCTGTGGCAACGGCGGATAGTTCTGTGGCAACGGCGGATACGCCTGCGGAGGAATATATTCCTGGGGCTGGTACGCCGGAGGGGGCATGTGCCTCGGGTCTGGATAGTGTCCAGGATAGGGATAGGGAGGAGCAGCAGGCACCGGGGCATTCCCTTTACCAATCGCTCCGCCAATTGCGCCTATGCCGAGGGCCAGCAAGCTGCTTCCCAGGATTATAATGACCAGCAGTAGCGCCACTAATCCAATCACCACATTGTTGGTATAATTGATAACTACACCTTGATTGAAGGTAGTGGCTTGCTGCTGCAACTGCTGGCGCAGCGCATCAAGATTCGGCAGAAGGTAGAGAAACAAACCGAGAGACCCGATAATAGAACTGAACAGACCCGCCAGCAAACCCGCCACCAGGCCCGTGCTCACTTTGCCGGTGCGAGCAGACGCGCGATAGCCCGCGAACCCAATAATTCCCAGATAGAATATCAAACCGAGAAGAAAGCCTATGCTCCCCAGTGTCAGGGAGAACACCACCTCAATTACTCCGAGGATCACGCCAAAAAGCAATCCATTTTGTAGCGCGGGATTACCCGAACGAGCCTGCATCTGCATAACTTTCGCCCTCCAGACAGCATACATATTGATACATCACTGAAAGCATCATACAGCATTTCCTCGGAACTCACAACCTCATCGCAAACGGACCAAGGCTGAGCTTGCCCTGCCACCCGCTTGCTGTCATCCTGAGCGCAGCGAAGGATCTCTCGCCGGGTAACGCGATCCTTCGCTGCGCGGGTCTGCATCCTTCCGGGTGAAACAGGGAGAGAAGCTGTAGGGACGCGATTCATCGCGTCCGTCTCGCCCCTCCTGCAACCTGGAAGGACGCGATTCATCGCGTCCGTCTCGCCCCTCCTGCAACCTGGAAGGACGCGATTCATCGCGTCCGTCTCGCCCCTCCTGCAACCTGGAAGGACGCGATGAATCGCGTCCGTCTCGCCCCTCCTGCAACCTGGAAGGAC
>DAHVFL010000142.1 GCA_027316975.1 Chloroflexota bacterium
CCCCAGATCAGCGCAATGATGAGTGTTACCAGCACCAGGGGCGTGTCCAGGAAAGCCTCGTATATCCCCAGCTGCCGGAAACCAAACGGGATCAAAAGCGCCAGTCCAACAAGTGGGAACGTGACTATATAGCCGGTGGGAGGCAGCAACCACCAGGGGACATGCATGTATTTGTATTTATTCAACTGAGTCTGTAACCTGCTATACGCCAGTGCAGTAGCACGATCTCGAGGCTTCTGGCCTGTCTCCATGTTGTTCACTTGCACCTCCAAATCTCTTGCGCCATTTTGTGTTCTTATCCTCTTTGAGATATCTTCAATATAACAGACTGGTTGAGGTATCCGCAAGAAGCAATTCCTGGCAAAATAATCGCCTTGACGAAGCCAGGCGATTATCCTATAAATGAGTATGAGCGTTGCAATGATAAGATTGAGGAGTCAATTATGACCAATACATCCATTCCGGCTGAGACGCGCATCGGACACGTTCATCTCAAGGTAGCCGATCTCTCGCGCGCGATCGGCTTCTATCGCGACTACCTGGGCTTCGACCTGCTCTTCGATATGGGGAGCGCGGCCTTTCTCTCCGCCGGTGGCTATCATCACCACATCGGCCTCAACACCTGGGAGAGCAAGGACGGCCAGCCAGCTCCTTCCGGCACAACGGGCCTGTACCACTTTGCCATCAACTACCCGGAACGCAAAGACCTGGCTGTCGCGCTCAAACGCCTGCTCGATCACGGTTGGTCGATTGACGGAGCATCCGATCACGGCACCCACGAGGCTATCTACCTGCACGATCCCGATTTCAACGGTATCGAACTGGCCTGGGACCGGCTCCCCAGCGAGTGGCCTCGCCGGGACGGAATGGTCACATTCAGCCGGGAACCACTCAACTTCGCCAGTCTGCTGGGTGAGTTAGGAGAGCCGGACGAGGCGGGATATTTGGCGGTGCTGTCGGAGTATAAGTAGGGAGTTGTCCCAAATCCTGTCGGATTCGCAATCGAGCGGCAAGGGATGCCCTGATTGTAATGCCAAGATGCTTACGGACTTCGATGGGAACTGTCACCCGCCCTTTGCTTGTAAGAGTTGAGAAGATTTCTTTCATGCAAACTCCTGAGCAGTTTTGTCTACATCTCGTTAAGGGCAATATATTCACTTCTGCTTATCTTTGTCAATTGGTGGAATGGAAAAAATTTGCTTGACACATCGCAAGGGATGTTGTTATTATGGTGTCGGTTGAAAATGCTGCGCCCGTAGCTCAGTGGATAGAGCACGCGCTTGCTTTTGATTTGCGCGATTAGAAACACTTGAGGCGTCGAACCGTTCATAGTATAATATTGCTGATGTCGGTGTAGCTCAGTGGATAGAGCAGCGACCTTCTAAGTCGCTGGCCGCAGGTTCGAGTCCTGTCACCGACGCTACAGTTCATAATCCGCAGCATATTTTATTCCCTTCTTTTGATTATTTCTTGTCTCTGTAAAACGCAGGGACATAGAGGTTTCTGTAGCTACATGCGCCGCAGGGATGAGGTACACTTTATTGAGGTCAGGGCTGTAGACTGCAAAGTAATCAATCTGTCCACTGTATACCCTTCTTCGATAGTTGTAGTTGCCCTGACGATAGTTGTAATGGTTGCTGCTTGTACTAAACATGAGAGTACCCGACCTCTTTTCTATCCACGCCGTTTTACATTGCACTTTCCAGAACTCCCCGTCTGCATCCTCGATGACCAAATCATAGCGGTGTGTGTTTCCAACTGGTATCCACACAGGATAGCCCGACTGGAGAAGCTCGGTCGCGATAATTGCCTCGCTTTCTGCGCCAAGCGCAGCCTTTACACCTTTTTCCTTTGGTTTCGGCCCGAATAATCCCATCACTTTTCCTTTCTTAGAGTTCGTAATCCTCTGCCCATTGTGCTCTACTTTCCCTTCCACTGTCTGTTGAGACAAGCCGCAACGTGTTCTCGCCACTACGGACATGTGAAGTAGGAAGCAGGTAGACTTTGTTCAGGCGCGGGTGGTATACGGCAAAATAGCCTACGCCGCAATCGCTCTTTTTCTCAGGCCCGCTGAAGCACAGGCTTGCCCTATCTTTGGAAAACCACGCCGTTCTACACCAGATACGCCAGAATTTTCCATCTGCATCCTCAATGAGTAAATCATTTCCCCGCAGCAGGCCATATGAATTGAGTACGGTATAGCCTGCTCGAATGAGCTGTGTAGAAATGATTGCGATATTTTCTACTCCCAATGCACTCTTGCTTCCTCTGTTCTTTGGAGTTGGGCCAAATAATCCCATTACCACTATCTCCCTATTGGTGTTTGCCCTACCAATCCCAAGTTTTGTGTTTTTCCCATCGTATCGTCCTTTCTGTAGTTTCGTGACTTCGGTTGAGGTACCTGGGCATCTTTCCAGGTACCTCGTATTAACTACTATCCTCTACTCAGTATCCCAATGATAAAACCCGTACTCCGCCGTAACTGCTGCTCAGGGAGTCCTCTTTCCACAGCCACTTCCGTCAGCATAGCGCGTACTACCTCAACAAGGCTCATGTCTGAGCGTATCCCACAGTCAGCATAATCCGGTTCTTGCGCCTCTTCAAAACCGGCCCGAAAGTCCGGGTCAGTGATCTCGACTAATGGTTGCACTCGCTCTCGTGTTGTCACGCTATTTCAGCACCTTTCTATCTTCTAACAGTGCCTCTATCCACCCGATACAATAGCCAGCATTGAACGCATTCGTACCTCGAACATCCAAGATATTCTCAGTAATGAATGCATATACATCCAGATCGGTTAGCAGCCTGGTCTGGTACTCATCGTAGTAGGTCAGGTAACCGCTACATACGCCATCGACAAAGCCATTACCAGTTCTTTCTACTAGTACACGAACGCTCAAATAGAGACATAATAAGAACGAGCCTGGAGAGCCATGTGAGGCTCATTTAAACTACCGAGGGATTTGAGCGTTTGTGTACTAGTTTGTTCTGCGCTACAGGTTCATCGGTTTGGGGTCTTGCATCAATAGCCATAGAGTGCATCTCGCTTTCCATTTGCTGTTAGGCATGACTACTATTCCTAGCATACCACGAAATGTCTAGAATGTCTAGACAGATTGACTAGTTTTGTAGTTCAGGGTAGAATAGCCTTAACTATACAGAGGGGATCTCAGAATAATGCGGAACGACGAAGATGAACCATTAACCATAAAGCAGGTAACAAGAGAGTTAAATGTAGATGATAAAACCGTTCGCAGATGGATTAAGAGCGGCCAGTTGAGAGCCACACGCGATATTGTGGGACGCTATACAATTTCTCGTGCAGACCTGGATAGCTTTGTAGAGCAACGACGCAGACAGTTTGGCATCAACGAGTAACCTGGGAGGGAGATATTATGCCAACGCTTACCGCATATCGTGAACAACTGGGCTGGTCAAAGGCAGCGTTAGCAAAGGAAGCGGGAGTATCTTATCAGGTCATCGTAAAAGTAGAGAATGGGGAACCAATTACGGCATTTAGCGCTACCAAGATTGCACAAGCCTTGAGCCGGGGCATGGAGAAGATTATCATGGCTCGACACATTGAGGGGTTAAACATTCGGGAAGATGGTTAGACGAAAAGCGTGTGGCCGTGGGTTCGAGTCCCGCCGGGCGCGCTACAGCTACTGTTCGTAATCCTCAGCCATTTTTAGCCCGTTCCGGGCTAAAAGCCTACATCTGTCTGGTAGTGCCACCGTATTGCGCCGGTATTGGCCTGTAATGCGTAGACCATGCCGTTCGTTGCCCCGGCATAGAGCGTAGAACCATATAGCATTGCCGTGGTGATTGACGATGCTGCCACTGGATAGTTCCAGAGCATAGAGCCATCGGCGGCTCGCAGCGCGTAAAGAGCGCTGTTGCCTGAAGCGGTGAATGTGCTGAGGTACATGACTCCATTGGTGAGCAGGGCATTGAATGGAGAGGCCTGGGCTATTTCATCATGCCAGATGAGCGCGCCGTTACTACTTTGAAGCGCGTAGATGTCTCCGTTATTAGTCACGCCGTTTGTCGAGGTAATCGTGGTCCCGTAGACAATTCCGCGGTCAACGCGACTCCATCGACCAGTTGCAGCGGCTGGATAAAGGTGGCATCGATGGCGCGCTGCCAGAGCCGTTGACCATCACTGATCCTCAGCGCAGCCAGGGTGAGGGTGACACGGCCTGAAGCGATATACGCGATGCCATTTGACACGAGTGGCGCGGAGATAGAGGTTGCTGCCTTGTATTGCCAGAGCAACCTGCCATCGCTTGCGCGCAACGCATCCAGTTCACCGGGACCAGCCGAGGCCGATGAAGTCGCGTAGACCACTCCATTGACTATGACAGGCTGACTATCACCGGCGCCTGGGGTGGCAAAATGCCACAGAATGCGGCCGCTGCTGGCCTGCAGCGCGGATATTCCCTCTGGTGAAGCGATATAGATCACACTGTTATCTTCGGTTGAAGGCAAGACATAGAAGTAACCGTCGGAAGTGTAGCGCCAGAGGACGCTGCCATCGCTTTGACGTAGAGCGTAGATATACTGTGGTCCATTCTGTCCCACATATGAAATCACATAGACCGCGCCATGCAGCGTAAATGGTGGTACGTCGACGGAACCATCAATCTTTTGATGCCAGAGCACTGTTCCATTGCTCACGCGCAGCGCGTACACCGCATTATTGGTGGTACCTACATATTTAGCTTCTCCACAAGTCTACCTGCTATACCTGAAAGGTAGCTGAAAAACCTGAGTCATACAAGCGAGAGAATGAAGTGGCCCATTACCACTCGCCGTGCGCGTCTTCTGCGCTCAGGTCTGTTGGCCTCACCAGCGCGAAGGGGCGAATGAGTTCGGGAGCGACTCCGGTGACGAGCAGTGCGGCCAGGGTTTGGCCGGTGATGGCGCTGAGCATGACGCCAACGCTGCTGTGTCCCGTTGCCAGCGTGACGTTCTGCCAGCCTGGCGCGGGTCCCAGAATGGGCAGGTTGTCGGGTGTTTTGGGGCGCAATCCCGCCCACATGCGTTCGATCGTGCTCTGTTCTAAGGAGGGGATGAGCCTGTTCGCCGTACTCAATAGCCAGGCTACACCGCCTGCCGTCAGTTGCTTGTTAAAGCCAACTTCCTCTTTTGTCGCGCCTACGACGACGGTGCCATCCTGTTTGGGAGCGAGATAGGCAGCCTCGCCGAAAATAATGTGGCGAAGAGGGGGTATAGGTTGTCGCAGGGCCAGGATTTGCCCGCGCTGGGGAATAACGGCCAGTTCTATTTTCAGCAATGCGCTCCATTGCGCCGACCACGCGCCGCTCGCAACCACAAGCTGATTGCAGGGAATAGTTTCGCCCAGGGAGGTTATGAGAGCAGTCACCCGGTCATGCTGTTGCTGTATACCTGTAATGCGCGTATGGGTGCGTAATGTCGCGCCGAGATTGGCGGCGGCCTGCGCAAAAGCTTTGACCACCTGTGAAGCCTTAATCTGTGATTCTTCAGCAGCATAGAGCGCGGCGCATACGTCCGGCGCGAGCGTTGGTTCAAGCTTGCGAGCTTCTTCGCCTGAGAGCCAGTCCATGCGCAGGCCGAGCGGTTGCCACGCCTTCATGCGTTTGCGCAAATTGGGCACATTTCTGGGGTTGCGCACTACGCGTAACGCGCCCGTTTGTTCATATTCCATGCGGATACCGCTCGCGTCTTCAAGCTCCTGCACCAGCGAGGGGAAGATAGCGAAACTGGCGAGCAGCAGATCCGCGAAGGGACCTGGCCCGGCCAGCGAACCGAGTGGCGCAAGCAGACCAGCCGCCGCGCTTGACGCCGCCGCGCCAATCTCGCCCTGATCGATCACTGTGACCGGCACGCCTGCCTTGCGCAGGTGGTACGCGATGGAGCAGCCGATGACGCCGCCGCCCACAATAACCACACCTGTTGTAGATGGCATGGACAATAACACGCTCCTTGTTGAAATACTCTTCCCTATCACCCGGCGCGCATACACTCGCGGGCAAACAGGCGAATTGACTCCAGTTTGGTCGCATCTACAAACCTGATAACGATTTCTTGTATGCCAGCTTCTTCGTATTCCGCCAGGCGCTGGCGAATTGTGGCTGGCGTGCCGATCAGCCCGGTCGAGCGCAGGCTGTCGAGGTCGTTGCGCTGCGCGGGGGTCAGTTTCGCGATAGCCTCTTCCTCCGTCCCGGCGATGGCGCAATCGTCGATGAGGGTGGTGCGCCGGATGCTGTTGTAGTCACGCCCAAGTTCGTCGCAATGCTGCTTGAGAACGGCCAACTTGCGCTTGATGTTGGCGATGCCACCACCAACGTTGCAGGCATCGGCGTATTGCGCGACCAGTTTGAGGGTGACTTTTTCACCTTCGCCTCCAATCAACAGGGGGATATGGGGTTTCTGTACGCCTTTGGGCTGGTTGATGGCTCCTCGCACCTGGTAGTACTTTCCTTCAAAGGTGGCCTCGTCCTGCGTCCACATGGCTAAAATGACCTGGACGGCTTCATGCAGGCGCTGCAAGCGTTCGCGCGTATCGGGATAGGGGTAGCCATAGGCGCGATACTCCTCTTCGTACCAGCCCGCGCCAATGCCGAAATCGAGGCGACCGGAACTGAGCGCATCGACGGTACTGGCGATCTTTGCCAGCAGCGCGGGGTTGCGATAGCTGTTACACGTCACCAGTTGACCAATGCGCACGCGCCTGGTATCGCGCGCCAGGGCCGCGGCGCTGGTCCAACACTCAAAGGTCACTTCCTGCGTGGGAGTGGGAACAGTGTGAAAATGATCGTACAACCAGATGGAGTGGAAGTCGAGCGCTTCGGCCTCCTGTGCCACGCGAGACATCGCTTCATATGCCTCCGCCGGATCGTTGATGCCAACCAGGTCCATGCGCCACCCCTGGGGAACAATGATGCCAAAGTTCATTGCCATGAATTGGTCTCCTTTGCGAGAAATAGCTGTTATAAAGGACTTCAACGAGTTGAAAATGCCGGTGTGTTTTGAGCTTATGGAATATCGATCCAGTAGCGCATCTTGCGCACAGGCGAGTCCTTGACTTCGATGATGTTCTCAAGCTTACCGCCGTTGTACTCGATGATCTTGAGCGAGCCGGTGTTATCCTCGTCGCATGTTACCAGCACGCGGTTCAACCCCAGTTCTTTCGCCTTGATGAGGCCCAGCCGCAGGATTTCCTTCCCGTAGCCACGCCTTCTTTTTGAGGGACGGATTTGATAGCCGATATGTCCGCCCCACAGCAGCAGCGCATCGTTCAATGTGTGACGCAGCGAGAGCCGCCCCGCATATTCGTCTCCGTCGATGAGCCAGAAGTCAGACATTGGCACACGGTCAGGAGTGGTCTTTACACGCTTGTTCGCGTCGAATAACTGGAGCAGCGCTTCAAAGTCTTTGCTGATCTTATCCAGGTTAAAGAAAAGCTCGAGTCCCTCGGCTTGCGATTCGCGGGTGCCTGCGATGAAGCTGTCTTTGTAGGTCAGAGACGGCTCAACCAGGAATAACATGCTGCCTCTCCTTTGATTAATGGTTCAACCTTCGTCTGCTCTATTATAGCCCGGAATCCAGCAAATTTGGCGACCGCGACGAACAAGCATGGCGACCGACCGCAAGGAGGGCATGGCGACCGCAAGGGTCGCCACTACTATACTACGCCTGCTGCCTGTTTTCGTGTCTCGTCGTGGCACCCTTGCGGTCGCCATGTTCACTTTGCAATGATCCTATCATTTGTCGCCAGACATGTGGAGAGAAGGCTTCCCGTGAGCGAATGTGAAACGTGTTCTACCTGTCATCCTGAGCGCAGCGAAGGATCTGGCTCGCCGGACGCAGAGATCCTTCGCTGCGCTCAGGATGACAGTCCCTATCTCCACATATCTTCTTATCGCCGCATTATTTGACATAATTTGTAAGATGATATATAATAATGTTGCCGGTGGGTGAGTGAAAGGAATAGATATATGAAAAGGAAGGCAAGAACGCCCGCGCAAAATACGGGTGAGAATAATGCCAGCTTGCCCAAATATACTATTGGTGTTGTTTCTCAAATGCTTGGTCTGCCGCCGCAGATGCTGAGACGGTATGAAGAGGCTGGATTGCTGGAACCGGCGCGCCAATCGGGGAAGAATCGCCTGTATTCAGACGCGGATGTAGCAATTCTCGAGGAGATCGCGGCGCTGTACGAGCAGGGAGTCAACGCCGTAGGTATCCGCCATATTATTCAAATGCGCAAGCAGGTGGTTGTGCTGCAACAAGAGGTAAACGAAGTACGTCAAACGCTATACCGTTACCAGGAAGAATACCATTTTGAAGTGACTTTACAGAAAAAGGATACATAGAAGGATATATTGTATGCAAAATAACGGACAGAATTTCAGGCGGAAAGGCCCACGCGCGCCGCAGGAGCCAGACGAGCAGAATGAATTAGCAAATAGAATCGTCGAGTTACAACTTCAGCTTGAGGCTGAACAAAAGAAAAGCGAGGAGTACCTGGATGCGCTGAGGCGAATGCAGGCCGACTTCATCAATTATAAGAGGCGTTCAGTCCAGGAGCAGCAAGAAGCGCGCGCCGCGGCGGAATCCTCCGTGATCGAACGGTTGCTGCCGGTGCTGGATGATCTTGGGCGCGCTCTTGATGCCACGCCAGCGGAATACGCAGACCAATCCTGGGTTGAGGGAATTTTCCTGGTGCGGCGGCGTTTGTTCAGCGCGCTGGAACAGATGGGCGTGCGACAGGTGGGCAGCGTTGGTGAAGCGTTTGATCCCCATGTACACGACGCTTTGATGACGCAGTCCGGCACTGGTTCCCCGATGGGAACGGTTGTGCAGGTCACGCGCTCCGGTTATGCTCTGGGCGAGCGCATCATCCGCCCGGCGCAAGTGATTGTGGCGGGCGCGGCATAAATTGGCTGAAGTGTGGGAATACATTCTCCTTAGAGTCGTGTTGTAGTAGTTAGTTGATGTCAGGTAATCTAACAAAAAACGTTAAATAAGAGGGGCATGTATGGCAGTTGATTATAAAGATTATTACAAGATACTGGGTGTGAGCAAGAACGCCGGCGAGAAGGAGATTCGTTCGGCCTATCGCAAGCTGGCGCGCCAGTACCATCCCGATGTCAACCCCGGCGATAAAGCTGCCGAGGATAAATTCAAGGAGATCAACGAAGCCAATGAGGTGCTTTCCGATCCTGAGAAGCGTAAAAAGTACGACGAACTGAGCGATTATTACCAGCAGTACGGACGTATGCCGGGAGCCTCTGCTGGCGGTGGACCGGCAGGACCAGGGGGCGCGCGGTACGAGTATCGCACCGTTAGCCCGGAAGATCTGAACGATCTGTTTGGCGGACAATCGCCGTTCTCGGACTTCTTTGAGCAGTTCTTTGGTTCTGATTTTTCTGGCGCGGGCGGTTCAGGCTTCTCTAATATGGGTGGACAAACAAGGGCAGGCGCTGCCGGGCGCGCTCACCAGCGCGCCACGGTGGGGCAGGATATCGAGTCACAGGTGGAGGTGACGCTGGCAGAAGCCTATACCGGGGCGACGCGCGTCTTTGAACTGATGGACGTTGATGGCAGCTCGAAACGCATCGAGGTGAAAATACCCGCCGGCGTGGACGAGGGTTCGCGCATCCGCATCGCTGGTCAGGGTGGGCCAGGTACAGCCGGGCGCGGCAATCTCTACCTGCTCGTGCATATCGCGCCGGATGCACGTTTCACCCGCGAGGGTACGGCGCTGCGCACAACGGTAGATGTGCCGCTTGCTGTAGCGATGCTTGGTGGCGAGGCGCATGTAGCGACGCCGGATGGACGCAAACTCGCGCTGCGCATCCCGTCGGCAACGTCCAATGGCAAGTCCTTCCGCCTGCGCGGTCAGGGTATGCCGCACCTGGGCCAGCCGGACAAGCGCGGCGATCTCTACGCCGAGGTCTCGGTTGTGCTGCCCACCCATATGAATGATGAGCAGCGCAGGCTCTTCGAGGCGTTCGCAAGATCGGTTGGGTATGATGGCAGCTAATGAGATTTGACATTGTTGATGAATAAAAAGATGTTTGCCCGACCTGCACCCATGTTTTAGGGA
>DAHVFL010000143.1 GCA_027316975.1 Chloroflexota bacterium
AGCGACCGGCGTGTTTCAATAATCCTACCAGTGAAAGGGGGAGTGGAGTAGACGCTGGGGCGACCCTCGCGGTCGCCCTCGTACCTTTATTCACAGCCATAAAAGGAGTAACCCATGTCCACAACCCGCACCGAAATCGCCATCATCGGCGGCGGCGTCATCGGCAACTCTATCGCCTACCACCTCGCCCGTCAGGGCCAAAGCGTCCTCGTCATCGAACGCGCCGCCATCGCCAGCGAACCTGCCGCATCCTGGGCCAGCGCCGGAGGCGTGCGCCGCCAGGGACGCCACCCCGCCGAAGCGCAACTGGCAAGCGAAGCCATCCAACGCTGGCCCACACTCTCAGAAGAACTCGCAGCCGACCTGCGCTATCGCCAGGGCGGCCAACTCCTGCTCGCCGAAAGCGACAGCGAAGCCGCCCAGATTGCCGCCTACGTACAGCAACAGCACGCGATAGGCTTCAGCGACGTGCGGCTCGTCAACCGCTCTGAAGCTCACGAACTGGTACCCGGCCTCAACCCGCAAGTCATCGCCGGCAGCTACAGCCCCACCGACGGACAGGCCAGCCCGCCGCATACCACACGCGCCTTCGCGCAGGCCGCCCAACGTCTCGGCGCAACCTACTTCACCAACACCGCCGCGCTCTCGTTACTCACCCACAACAGCCGCGTCACAGGAGTACGCACCACACAGGGCGACATCGCAGCCCGACACATCATACTCGCCGCCGGAGCGTGGAGCGACGAACTCGCCCTCACCGCCGGACTGCGCCTGCCCATACACACCCTCGCCCTGCAAATGCTGCTCTCCACACCCGCGCAGCCAGGCATCCTGCAACCCGTCATCGGCGCGCTCAGCCGCAAACTCTCCCTCAAACAACTCGACGACGGCTCATTCTTCATCGGCGGCGGCTGGCCCGGCGACGTATCACCCGACCGCCGTTCCTGTACCATGCGCCCCGCCAGCATATCAAGCAACTGGTCAACCGCCAGCGAACTGCTGCCAGCCGTCGCCCATCAACGCATCGCCCGTTCCTGGTGCGGCCTCGAAGCCCAAAGCATCGACGACATCCCCTTCATCGGCCACGCGCCTGGCCTCGACGGCCTCACCCTCGCGCTGGGCTTCTCCGGTCACGGCTTCGCCCTCGCCCCCGCCGTCGGTCGCGCCGTAGCCGCCCTCATCAATGGTCAACCGGCCACCGAACTAGACGCCCTGACCCCCGCACGCATCGCCCACTTCAAATCGTAAGCAGGAGTGCAGAGGGCGCAGCCCTTTGCCAGGGTATGAAGTGTCAATAGAATAATTCTATCCTAACTTGCCGCCGCAGGAGGCAAGTTACGAAAGAATTATTCTATTGACACCAACACCCTTTTTTTGTCATAATCTCAATAGCAACAATCAGCTACCACGAACGCCCGCAACAGCGTTCAGAACGAGAAAAGCATCATGCAACACATACCAGACCAGGACAACGAAACCGAACGACAATACGACGAAGGCTACAGCCGCGTCATGGCCTTCGCCACCTACGCCAACTCACGCGGCTGGCGACTAAGCGACCGCCAACTGGTGCATGAAATCACCCAGCGTGAGCGAGCCGCCCACATTCGCGAAAAAAGCTCCCTCCCCCTCGTCGGCGCAGGCACCCACTCCGCCGCCTACAATCGCGGCCAGGCCGACGCCCTGCGCGCCATCCTCAAACGCCAGCACGAGGCGGGAAGCTAGACCACCTATTCTATTTTCTCCATACGCGCCTGACCCATACCGCTCGTCGTTTTCGAACCAACGCCAGCATAGCGCGCAAACTCAGCAAGCGCCGCAAGTTGCGACGCACAGCCTTGATTAGACTTGAGTTGATAGCTACAACTGCCCATAAACCCTTTCTGCGTGTGTGTAGCAAAGACAGCCTTTCCAGTATGAAGCTCATAGTCACTCACCGTCACCTGTTGCGTAACAAAATCGCGTAAAGCCACTTTATCTACCTGCAAAACTGCCGGCGCATAGCGATTCCAACTTCTCACCAGACTATCCCATAGCAAAATAGGTTCAGGAAACAGTGCGAAACGCCTGTCGCCCAGGCTAAACGCGCAAGGGCTGGCAAAGCGCATCGTTATTGCGCCGCGAGGCGACGCAGCCGCCAACGTCTGCCAATCGCTATATCCCGCCCACCCTGTAGCATCCGCCGCAGGCGTAGAAATCACACGAGTAAGTTGCAATTGCGCCTTATCCAGCCGCAAAGTCAACGCGCTCGCCTCAAGAAAATGCGCGCTCAGACCCTGCCACAGGCCCCCACCATCTAGCAACGTCAGGCGCAACCGGTAAACCTGCCCCGCCTGTAACGCCTGCATCCCATCACTCACGCGCGCCCCATGCAGCACAGACACCGTAAAAGGCCGGTACTCCGGCTCGTCATGCAGCCGCCCGGAAAGCTCCGCATCAACCTGCCTCACCAGATCAAGAAAAAGCGCGTGCGTATGATCTCCCCGGTACGCCGCAATAGGGGTAGTGTTGACCGCGCAAAGCTCGAGAATGATGGAGTGGAGATAACTTTTCATCATACTTCTTCCTACTCTATTTTAGAGTTGTTGTCAGTAGTTGCTCCCTTTTGTTATTTTTTACCATGCCCTGCAACTTTTTGTTGTAAATCTGGAAAGGTAAAGCGCATGTTCATTGGTAATCCTCTTCCATGTCCTCCAACCTCATAGTAATCTCCATCTAATCTGGCATTTGTTACCAGGCTTGACGGTGGCATTGATACAATATCGAACACATCGAGCACACCGACAGGAACATCGAGCGGGTTGAACGTACAAGCTGCAACAAAAGCCCCCTTTCTCTTTTTATTTTCTATATCCTTTATCTCCTTAACATTTAACTGTGCTTTACTCATCCACTTTCCCAATCTGATCCAGCGTGGCAATATAATCGGTTCTTCAGAAAGAATATAGAACTCGAAAACACTTTCAGGGGCAAGCTCCTTGGCTCGCCCAATATTCGCCGGGTAATTTCGTTTGCTTTCACTTCCGAACTGTTCAGACTTTCGATAGTACGAAACCTGTCCTATCTTCCAGGTTATCAAGAGATAATCCCAGCTTAATGGCTGTGCCGGGGTAACATACACAGCCACATCATTGAGATGTCCCAAATCCTCTGCATACTCTGGTTTATACGAATCACAAAAGTAAGGTCTGTTCACCAATGTATCCCCGAATAGAGCATACGCAAGGGCATAATTATGGATAAATCGCTCGGTCTCGAAAAGCGTTCCCATTTCTCGCGTTGCGAAAAAGAGCGTATCATGAAGCGTCAACTCACAATGGAAGAGGTGCATGGTGATTCCTCACTTCTTTGCGCCGTACTTTTTCGCATACTCCTGCGCCGTAGTATTCAATTCGTTGAGTACCGCTCGTGTTTGCTCTGCATCGCTGTAAATAGCGATTACCTCTCTCCGCAACTCGTCAAGCTCTGGCATAAGAAATTCGGCAGCGCGGACTACAGGTTCCTCGTCAATGAGCAGGCGATAGCCGCTAAGTGCTGCTAACTGCACATCCTGCGGATCGAGTGGTTCTTGCTCGCGATACTGTTGTCTTTCGACCAACGTATCGTATATCACCTGTGTGTAACGCAAATTACTGAAAATCTCACCATTACCCCAGGTAATCGCTAGCAGATGGTTATATACCTTTCCTGTACGCGTTTCCTGAGCGCCATAATGGTCGGTGCGTAAAAGATTTCCTAACACGTACAGAAATCCAGCATAAGTAGGATCGCGTAGCGTTACAATACTGGGGAAAAACACTTGCGGTGTAACATGATCCTGTTCGCCAAAACTAGAACGTGTCTCCCCTTTATCGGTCATAGTACCATGCTCGTGAAGCGCGTTGAATGAAAACGCCTTGTGCGAAGCTTCGTATCTGGTGATCGAGAAAGATGAATCAACTTGCACCTTCGATTTCTCAGCCCCCGAACTCCCGATAGCATAACCATAGAGAATGCAATCTGGACACTGCTTGCAGAAATCCGCGCTGTTGTAAACGCAGGTGTTGGGCTGTTTCTCGGCATCCGTAATGATGCCATAAGACCGTAACAGTTCGCGTCCTGTCAATCGCTCAGGCGATGTTTGTTTGCGCTTGAAAATAACCAGCCGCGAGATTGTCTCCCTATGCTCCGCCTGGTGTCCGGCGCGCACACGTATGACATTCAAACTGCCATCGGTCTGGAAGAGTGGAAACGATTCTGTTTCCCGTAACAAAACAAAATGAACATAACGCCCCTGTGGCTTCTGCGGTATAGCTGGCAAAAACAGGGAATCTTGCTGGCGCAACGTATCGAGTAAAGACATAAAACCTCCTTGTTATCCGAATCGTAGAAAAAACAGATCTACACTTTGGACTTTGCATCACGACCGTAATGAGTAAGATAATAAAAACGGGCTGCTGAACGAATGCGATTTGTTCGCTCACGCAGCACTGCTCGATCACCATCGCAATAGGTTAGAAAGCAATCGTTGATAACAGCTCGAGCAAAATCCTCAATCTTTTGCCTTGAAAGCATCAACCTCGTTCCGTAATCGCCCAATTCTTTATTTGTTACGATTGGATCAAAGCCTTCTGCCTGGTCGGCGCGAACACGCTCTTGATCGTCGTTGACAGCCCCCGATACCAGCAGTAGTAAATCTTCTCCACCTATACGCGGATCGCTTTCAACGACAACCTTGATGGCCGTGCCTAGCGGTCGCAGCACTGCATAAGCCGAATCTTGCTTAGCAAAAGCGGCCCGATAGAACTGGGCATAAGCTTCTACGAGCCTGCCAATGAAATCCATATCTCCATTTCCTCCTATGGCTTGATAAATACCCATATAACGTTCTTGATCTAGCAGCGATATTCCGTTATTCCTCTGCATATCTGCCGCTGGACGGGCTTCTTTGCCCTTACCTTTCTTCTTGTCCTCTTCGCCTCGGCGCTGGCGACGATCATAGTACTGGAATACATAGAGCGGATCTGTTTCGAGGTCCTTAGCAATATTGGTCAACTGGCCCCAATGAGGTCCGCTGTCATCCCCATAGATATCGAGATGCAGGCTATAGATTCGCAGCAGACGTTCAACGTTTTCAGCCGTTTCGTCAATACGGAAACTCTCCTTACTAAGAATGTGTTTTGCGAACTCGTGTACCCCGTCTATGCGTACCGTTTCGCGGAAGTCGCTCGCGCTCGTATACAGCGAAGCAAACGATGGGGTCGCTACACATTTGACTCCAAGCAGCAAGGGTAATGCCAGTGCATAAAACGTTGGCAGAATCCATGTATCAGTTTCAGTCAATTTGCGACCCAGCGGGTGTAAGGTCATGAAAAAGAGTGCCGCCTGCTCTTCATCGCTATAGGGTTGCTTCCAGATAGAACGCGCCTGAGCCGCGTTTGATTCATCCTCGTCAACCATAAAATCCTTGTAAGTAAGAAGATTCTGGTAACTAAAGCCTTGCTTCTCCAGATGCGAGAAAATCAAGCGATAAAGATTGAGGTTTTGCAGCCGATTGGAAAATTGCTTGACCACCTCCGCTGTCTCCGCAGTGAAGAAGTAGGTAGGGTAAAGATACAAGTTGATAGCTTGCTTTTCCTGAGTACTCTTTGCAGGCAAACGCTGTTGCACCAACCGGAGCATCATTTCCAGCCCGCAGATTGGACAGATACCCCGCAACAGCCTTGAGCGATTCAATGGTGATTTATTACTATACTGCTGCGGCTTGAAGAGTACCGTACTGGCATCCTGCTCCTGAGCTTCGTAAGGGCTGGCACAGAGCGAGCAGGATACCTTATTCATATCTTTACTCTGCATGTAGCGTTGAAGTTCACTCACAAAATGTTCTCGTATCGTTTCTTTCCCGTTAGCCAGTAATAGGCCGTCAATCTCAATAATTCGTCCTGCGTACTCCTGAAATATGCGCGCGGTTTCTCCTTCACCCGGCAGCTTCAATCCCTTCGCATCGATAAACTCAAGCGATGTAGCAGCCAGGTTTTTCATTACTTCTTCCAGTTCATCTGGAGTCATCCCTTGATGGACTTGTAGATAGCAAGCCGCAACATAAAACCAACCGGTCGGGGTGCCTCCACGTTGACGTTCAGCCCGTTCAGGTGATATTCTGCTGGACAGATCAAGCACATCCAATAGCATCTGTGTTGCTTCCAGCGGCTTAGGCACGAGTTCAGCAAAGATACGCCGGTATAGGAATGCTAAATATTCGGCTAACTGATCACATCGGACATCCGTAGGAAGCGCTTGCTCTCTTGCCCATTCAAGTCCAATGGCAGTAAATAGTTCCTCTTTTTCCTTCTGGCTAAGCCTCTTAATATCCAGTCCGCGCTCATTTGCTTGCTCAGCGCCAAAACGCGCAGCAGTTTTAGCGCTGCGCGTAGCTATCGCAGTTTGACGACCCGCCTCCACCAGAGCTTCCAGGCTAAGTAATTCATAGAGTACCTGCGGCACTTTCATGTAATCCTTTGTACGCTTCATCTTCAGCCCCTCCTCATCGTTGTCGTCGTCTTCATCCTCCTCATCTTTCACCTGTCGCCCACCGGCTAGCACTTTTGCAATACGCTCCCATGCTGTTTTTGTCAGAGCAGCCAGGTCAACCTGAGCCTGTGTGCTTTGAGGGGTAAGGTAAATCACACCTTCTGGAAAAAAGAGAAATGGCTCATACCCCTGTCTTTTCAGCACATCAATCAGTGCATTATTAATAAGATTGCTGAGGAGTCCACGCACTTCAAGTAATTTGTGGTAAGCCAATCGGGGAACCAGTTCGGCACCGAACAAAGCATCTAACTTCTGGCGCAGATTATAAGCGATATCTCTCCCACGAATATCACGAAAGAAAACATCCGAGGGCGATGTAATATGAACCAGCAGATCAGTCACTGAACTGAGCATACGAATAGTTTCACGCTGGTGCTTGTCGTGCCGTAACTGGTAGTCGCGTAAATTGAGATTGGCTCCTGCCACCGTCTGAGTATTCTGAGCAATGAAAACAATATCATCAAGATAAATCAACCAATCGCTCATAAACTGAGTAAACCCAAGTTTTTCTCCCAACCTGGAAACGAGCTGGCGGATGATCGCGAGTTGTCCTGCCTTTACATTCCGACCATATGCCTTCGTATAATCATGCACTGTAAAGCCAAGCACCCAGATTCGTTGTCCGGTCGTATCAAGCTCTTTATGTTCCGGCAATTGTTCTGCCAGGTGCATCCCTGCGAACAATCCATTGATGAGATGAGTTGATAGACTCTGATCAAATCCTTTAGCGCTGAATCTCTGTTGTTCTTCAGCCGTATAAGAAGGAAGCTTTTCCAGCAGTTCTTGCAACTCCGGCTCATGTATGGTTAAAGGTTTTTCTGACCCTCCTAGCGCCGGTACTGCCGCAAACTCGCGCATAATTGCAGGAACTAACATTTCGGCAATATCTTGCATTACCTGGCAACGATCAATAACAGCTCGTCTAAACAGTTCTTGTATCAACATAAAAAACCTCTCCTAGCAAAAGATGGCCTCATCCTCTTCATCTTTCCCGCGAAAGCGCAGCATCTCAGCTTCCAACAACAGCGCGGCTTTGCCAAAAGCCACGGTGTAGAGCTTACCAGGTTGTTGAACGCGATAAAGTGGAAAATGCGGTGGCAGCTTTAGCGAACGTCGTAATTCACTGGCATCTTTTGCAGTGCAATAACAAACGAGCGATTGACGGCGTAAAAATTGATTGAGCCTATCCAGATCACGGGATATACGAGGCTCGTTAATCATCCATCCTTTGAGTACGACAACCTGGCGTGTGTAATCCCGCAATCGGACACCCTCCCAACCGAGTACCAGTTGCTCACGTTCAGAAAAAAACTGGAGAATTTTGAGAACTAGAGGCTGTTCTTCTTTATCTTTGATTGTCCATCGTAGCTCTTCTAGAGCTTCTTTCTTTGTTGTATCTGACTGCCCTGCCAACGCCGCCTTGTATGCACCTTCATCGATGACTCGAAAATCAATATTCTGTACCAGCGCCAGTGTATCGTATCCAATAAAAGCTGATGGTGTCACCGTGTCATCCCATACAGCAGTTTGAAATGGCGAACTACCCCGAAACAAAAGCACCTCGTCCAGAATAGCCGACTCTTGCTTCTTGTTGACCAGACAATAATAACGTCCCATTGCCTTGCCGAAGTCGCGCAGGTCAAACATCGCCCTGTAACGTTCGCGAAGCGCCTTCGCGGTTGTCTCGAATCCCTGTTCTCGCTTCCTTCCCTCCAGTGTTGCAATCACATGAGCCGCTTGCAGAATTCCCCATCGTTTAGCATATGCCTGAAAAGCAGTCGCCTGTAAAAATACGTCCTGCTCAATCACGACATTTCGTAAGGTTTCAGGACGATCAATAGCATCTCCTTCACCGATGCCTTGTTCATAGAGACGTTGCACGAAACGATCATATATCCAGGGAGTACGGTTTGAGAATAGCGCGTGCGCCTCATAACGGTCGAAAGGCTCCTCTTTGTATCGCACACGCCCCAGGCGACCCAATCGCTGCAGAAAACTACCCGCGTCAAGCGTCTCAAAGATCAACAGGCTAATATTGAAATCTATCCCAACATCAATGGTCGATGTGCCAATAATGAGGTCCGCCTCCCGCATAGCCGTGTGCCTTTGCTGGCTATCCACCAAACCCGTAACCTCGCCAATTTTGATAGCAAAGGGTCGAAGTCGATCAGCAAGCATACGCGCAATCCTGCGAGCCGCGACGACGCTATTCAAAATAATTGCACCCTTCGGTTTGCGGCTTGCCTGTTGCCAGTGCTTGATAATAATATCGATATTTTTTTGTAGCCATATTTCGGTAATTTCATCTTCGTGCAATTTATGTAATGTCAGGCTGGATGGATGGAGTATATGCCGTAAATCATCGCCACCAGCCGAACTATACGTGCCACGAACTTCGTGAAATTTTATACCGGCCCTATTCATCATCTGCAAAAGCGTCGGATCTGGTGTTGCAGAAGAAAAGAGGAAACGCGGCGCATTGCCTTGCATATACTCGAGAAAAAACAACATGGCTGTTATAGCTGCCACAATTTGAGGCATGGAGAAAATATGGAACTCATCAAAAATAAGGTCATCAAAGTTAGTCGCCAGAGTATACGGTAATTCCTGGTCAGAGAAGATGTTGGAACCATAACGATAGTTCATTACCAGGTTAAAAATATCCGGGTTGGTTAGAATGACCTGGCAGTTGTCAAAACGCTCCTTGAGAATCTCTCCCCTGCGTTTGGCCGACCTTTCGCTAGCCAGTTCTCCTAAACGCGCTCCCCATAACGCTTCACTTCGTATTGTTTTCCCAAAGTTTGATGTGTAATTTTCAAATTGCCTCTGCTGATCTCGAGAAAGTTCAATTGTCGGATACATTGCAAACGCATGACGGCGCGGATGTGTAAGTGTAGGCAGATAGGCGGCCAGACTTTTACCATCTCCAGTCATAGCCGTATTGATTACCACATCAACATCTCGATTTATAAGTTTCTGATATGTATCAACCTGATGCTGTGAGAGTTGCGTTCCTGGGGGTAAAGCCACCGAAAGCTCGCTGGATATCTCGTCCGACTTAGCGAGTTTAGAATAGACCGGTAATAGGTTAATTTGCATCAGTGATGCCCCCTCAAAAATTTTTTTACCACACCAGGGATTATACCCATACCATGTGAGCGCAATTGCACTCACTCCTCGCGTGTAAGATACTTCTTAGAAAAGTCAGCCGCCACCGAGCGCATCTGTTCCACCAGCGCAGGCGGCTCCAGCACGATGCAATTCTCGCCGTAACTGAGCAGGATACGGCGCGTATCAAACAGATCGGTTATACGCGCCGTCACCATCGCCGAACCATCCAGGCGTGACTCCACCTGCTGATCGGCAAAGTGCCGGCTTACACCGTTACGCGCAATGATCGGGCTGAGTTCATAGCGTAAAACATAAGAGATTGGAGAAGGTCTACTTTTAGCGATACGTGTAGGCAACACATCCGCGCTGCCGGGCAGAATATAGTCCAGGCGGAAACGCAGCGTCTTTCCATATT
>DAHVFL010000144.1 GCA_027316975.1 Chloroflexota bacterium
GAGCTACACCATCCTGCGCGCGCCCGATGGCATGCTGCTTTTGCCACGCTACCGCTTGCAACGTGACAGTGGAGAGGAGAGACAGGCATGATCGAAGAGTATGAAATGCTGGCGAAGCCAACTTCAGGCGATGCTGAGATGGCATATTTGCCCGGAACAGCCATCACTTCAGGCATGGCAGATGTGTCGCAGGCATCGAACAATGGATACGTCAATCGCGCCGCGCTCACCCGCCAGCGCGCCAGCACAGCCGAGTTGTTGAAAGCGCACACCGGCCTGATGGAACGCGAAATCATCCTGTCGCAGCAGTCCGAGCTATTCCGGCTGGTGAATCGTCACTATTTTGCTTTGCAGAACTGGCATGACCTGCATACCGGCTGGCGCATACAGCGCAGCGCAACCGTGATTCGCCTGGTGCGCCAGCTCAGCGCGGTCACGCCGGGCTATCTCTACGATCGCCTGAAAGATCCGGGAGACTTCGCCTGCCTGACCTGGATTCTCTGGTACGCCGAGACGCGCCAGTTGAGCGGGCGCGGCAACGACCAGCAATTCCTGCTCTCCCAACTGGCGGAACAGATACAGGAGCAATCGCTGGCGGCAGGCGATGAGGAAACAGCCTTCGACTTTCGCAGGCAGGCCGACCGCTACAGCATCCAGCGCGCCCTGCTCTACCTGGAAGAACTGGGCGGACTCCGCCTCGTCGATGGACAGACGCGCCAATGGGTCGAGCAGGCTTCCGGCGCTGACGTGTTGTACGAATTTACAGACGTGATCCGCTCGCTTGTTTCTGCCTTCAATCCCCAGCTGCTGGCCGTCGTTGCGGATCGCCTCAACAATAGCGAGAAAGAGCAGGCGCTCCAGCCCACAGTATTGCAGGCAGGGGAGAGCTTATACGCCGCGCATATCCGCCCATTGTCGCGAGCGTGGCGCGCCCTGCTGCTCGGCCCGGCATTATTCAGATTTGACGATGCCGAAGCGTTCGCCGAACTGGTCATACACGCTGAAGTAATAGCCAACGAACTGCTCGAAACCTTTGGCTGGCAACTGGATGTCAAACGCGATTACGCCTGTGTGACACGCGCCAGCGGAATGTCTTCCGGCCCCGTTACCAGCCTCACCCCTTTCGGCGCGATTGACCAGATTGCCATGTTGCTCTGCACCACCATTCGAGAACAGGTGCAGGCAGGCGCGTGGCCTGCGCCCGATAGCTATGGCTGCCTGCGTACTACCATCCAGGACATGAACGCGCTCTTCTATACACTGCGCGAGCGGTTCGGCGACAATTGGGGCAGTGACGCGCGCACCCGCAGCGTGCGCAGTCTGCTGAACGAAGTGTACAAAAAGATGCGCCAGGTCGGGCTGCTGCGCGGACCCGATAGCAAAGGCAACATACTGATCTTGCCGACCGCCGCGCGCTATAGTGTGACCTACGACCTCGCAGCACAGGAGTCGAAAGCGAAGAAAAAAGAAACACGTAAAGCCACAACCGCAGCCTTGCCGGGCTGGAACGAGGAAGAGCAGGCATAGCCGGCCAGAAGATGCGCGGCTGAAAAGGGAAACATGTATGCAGTACACTCTCGATAATTTGACGGAATGGCCTGAAGCGCAAGACGGGCTAACGGCTGATGAGCGACTGGCGCGCCAGCTTGAACTGTTTGTTGAAGTGTTACAAGGCGAGGCCGGAGGGCCACGCGGCTACCGCCTGCGACGCATCCTGTTGACCAACTTCTGGCTATACGGCTCGCAAGAATTTGAGATACCACACGGGCGACTCTTCCTGGCAGGCGAGAACGCCAGTGGCAAATCTACCGTCTTGACGGCGGCGCTCCCCCTGGCCCTGGATGGCGATATCCGCCCGCATCGCCTCGATACTTTTGGCGGGCGCGAACGCCACATCGAGTACTATATCC
The DNA here is from genome assembly GCA_027316975.1 of Chloroflexota bacterium. Taxonomy (GTDB): domain Bacteria; phylum Chloroflexota; class Ktedonobacteria; order Ktedonobacterales; family Ktedonobacteraceae; genus CF-113. The sequence goes on from DAHVFL010000144.1 coordinate 1,911, forward strand.
TGGGTGGCAGCGAATCCGCTACCCCCTATAGCCACGAGCGCCGCACCGCTTACATCGCGCTGGAGTTCGAGTGGTGCGACGCGGATATTCCGCCCTTCGCCCCCGAACTACAACGGCTCTGGGAAAATGGCGAGCGAGAGAAGGCGCGTTTCCTGACCATCGGCGTCAGCCTGGCGGGCAATATCAATGCCAGCGAGCGCATCCGCCCGCTGCGCTTCCTGATTACCGATGGCTCGCGCCTCGGTCACGAGATGCACACCGTCTATGAAGTGGGCAGCAGGCACGAAAAACATGCCTTTGACCACCCACGTTTCAAGCAACAGATGGAGGGGCATGGCATCATTTGTGAAACCCAGGCCGAGTACGAACGCCAGGTGGCGCGCTACCTGTTCGGCTTCAACGATGTGAAAGAGTTCCAGAAACTCATCAACCTCTTACTGGTGCTGCGCCGCCCGAACCTGAGCAGCGAGTTAAGCTTTTCGCGCGTGCATGACTATCTCAAGCAGTCGCTGCGCAAAATTTCCGGCGAAACCACCTCGCATGTGATCGGTACCATAGAGCGCATCGACGCCATCCAGATCGAGAAAGAGCGCAGCCAGGAGGCATACGGCGCTGCTGACCGCCTGCATCGCGCCCAGCAGCGATTGGCGATGAGCAGGGCGCAACTGGCTGCCTGCGAGTATACCGGCGCGCAAGCGAGCGAGGATAGCGCGCAACATCGCGTAACGAAACTGCGCAAAGAACTGCAAGCCGCAGAGCAGGAACGCGCGCTGGCAGAATCCCTGACGCAAACATTGCAGGTGGAACAACACGAGGTCAGCAAACAGATTGCCACGCTGGAATCCAGCGAAGGACTGCAAGCCGCGAAACAACTGGCTGCCGCGCGCGAACGCGCTCGCGAGGCGCATGAGCAGGCGCAACTGCAAGAACAAAGCCTCGCTGCCGCCCGTCGATCAAAACAGGCCAGCGCGGAAAATCTGCAACGTCAACTGGCGCGCTTTGAAAACATCAAAACGGAGAGCGTGGCGCATACGCGAGAACTGGACCGCATCGCCACCGGGGAAGGCCAGTGGGAAGTTGCCGCCCTCCAACTACAGGAGGCGCAACGTTTACTCAATTCCATTTCATTGACATCACCCTACCCGGTATCACTACACCAGAACATCGCTGCCCTGTCTGGCATGTTGTCAGAGGAGCGCATCGCCTGGTTACAGCGGCTAGAAACCTTCCATCAAGAGCGCGAAAAACTGGACGCGCAGGTGCAAAACGCGCGCGAATATGAGACAACGCGCTTTCAGGAATTGGACGAGACGCGCCGCCGTTTCCAGTCCGCCCGCGATCGCTTTTATGATGCCCTTGCCTCGCTCAACAGCGCGCTGGAACAATTCGCGCAGCCGGAAGTTGTCCAGCCAATGCATTCATCGTTGCTGCTGCAAGATGATATGGCAGAAGATGAAGCTCAACCCGCGCGCGTCATCGAACAATGCGCCCGCTCGCTTGACCAGTATCGCCAGACAATCGAGAACATCGAACGCGTGCTACACCAATCGGCGCAAGAGGAGCAGGCGCGGCTCAACGATGTACAGGTTGAACGCGGCGGGGTGCAGCGCGCATTTGATGAAGTCACAACGCTTTATGAGCAGAAACGCGCGGAACCCGAGTTCACACCGGCCCGTCAAGCACGACACACGCTTGCTCGCGCAAAACTGGCTGAGCATGGCATTACCGCGCTGCCACTCTACATGCTGCTCGATTTCATTCCCGAAATCGATTGCGAAAGCGTAGAGGCTGGCCGCATCGAACAGATGCTGGAAGATGCCGGCTTACTGGACGCGCTGGTCGTCTCACCTGCGCAGGTCGACCGTGCCGATGCGCTGCTGGCAAGCGAAAATTTAAGCGACCGCCGCCTTGATACAGAAATCTTCACAGCGATTTTCGATGAAGCTGCATCGAACTCCGCCCAACAAACTACGCCCGGTTTCTACGGATTGCGCTTTGATGAGTCGATCAATGCTCTGCCTGAAGCGGGCGGCGTAGATTGGGAACCAATTATCAACGCGCTGTTGCTGGCTCCCACCAGTTCAAGCGCGTTAGATGGCGAGAGGGCGACCGCAAGGGTCCCCGCCTCACATCTTCCCCACCCCTATAATGACTATGCCAGTGTGCTGTTTGAACAAGCTGGTAGCTGGACGCATGGTATATTGAGCGGATATGCGAGTGGCGGCACGGCCCGCTGCACCGGCAAAACCACCCGCCTGCGCGCGCAACAGCGCGAACTCGAAGCGATCCAGCAGAAGCAAGCGCAACACGCCGAAACACTGGCAACGTTGGCCTTGCAGATTGAACTCCACGAAGCGCGGCTTGCCAGCATAGAGGAGCAAACCGCGCATGTACGCAAGGCATTGGCCGCCAGTGGGATCGAGCCAGTGTTTGCCGAACTGGCGCAGGCCAGGGTCACGTTGGAAAACATCCAGAACACTTATCAAAAAGCGCGTCTCCAGACGCAAGCGGCGTGGCAGCGCTTCAATTCGCTGGTAATCCAACTAGAGCGAGAAAGCAACGGCAACGCCGCTTTTGCCAGCGAACGCCAGCGCGTCCAGGGCGCATTACTGGGAGTAATCCAGTTGCAAAACTCGGCCCGTTCGCTACAAACACATTTGAGCAGCCTCAATCACGCCTGGGACGAGTGCCATAGCGCGAGCGAAGCGCAGCAACAGTCAACCACCAACGAGGCAAACGTGGCAAGCTTGTACGAGCGTTTGCGCTCTCAGGCGATTTCAGCACGCGCCGAGGAAAACGAACTGCAACATATCGCGGAAACAACCGACGCCAGCGAGTTAAGCGAGCGATTACTGACCGTGCGCCAGCGCAGCGAGACGGTCAACAAAGAATTGAACAACGCGCGTATCACCTACAGCCTGGCAAACCAACGCGCCGGAACTATCACAGAGCAATTAGTCGAAGGAGAGGAACGCCTGCAAGGAGCCATGCAGTTAGCAGGCGAAAAGAGAACGCACTTTGCGAAATTACTGGCCGCATATCCAGTCGAAGAACTGATTGTCGCGCATCAGCGCATGTCGGAGGGCCACTATCCCGGCGCCGCCCGGCGCGTGCTGGGAGAAACTCTTCGCGAGGCGGATATTCCGGCGCGCAGGGAACAGCTGAATGAAGCCTATCGCGAGGCGTTTACTACCGTTATGCGCGTTTTCAATCGCGAGCAGCCGCTCCTTTTGGAATACGGACCTGACCTGGACGAGCAGGGACTGGCGCTTTTCCTGAACGAAAACAAAAGCCGGGCTATCGAACTGCTCGAACTGTTGAGCGAGCGCATTAAGATGCAACAAATGCTGCTCAACCAGGAAGAGACGAAGCTGTTTGAGGATTTCCTGCTGCACGAAATCGCCGAGGCCATCCGCAGCGCCATCTTCGAGGCAGAAGAATGGGTGCAGCAAATCAACAAGGTATTGAGCGGCCTGCCCATGATCGGCGAACACTACGCGCTGCAATGGAAGCCTCTAACCGAATACGACCTGAACAAGCCGGGCAGCCATCTTGCGCAGCACTACCGCCTGCTGCGCAAACCAACCCAGGCTTTAACCGCGGAAGAGACCGAAACATTAATGAACGCTTTCCGCCAGGAAATTGACGCTGTGCGCCTGCGGCAGCAGGAGCGTGCCGATATGAACTTCCTGGATGCCCTGGAACAGGTCTTTGACTATCGCGAGTGGTTCCACTTCGATGTGCTGGTCTCGCAGCCCGGCGGGCAGCGCCAGCGTTTGACGGACCGCGTGGCCGGTACGCGCAGTGGCGCGGAGCAGCTTTTCGCGCTCTACGTCCCGCTTTTCGCCGCCCTCGGCGCGCTCTATCGCAGCGCAGCGCCGGGCGCGCCCCGCCTGCTCGCCCTCGACGAGGCTTTTGATAAAGTCAGCGTAGCCAATACGCAGCGCATCATGGAATTTCTCGTCTCGCAAGACTTCCAGTGGATCATGACAGGGCCACAGATCAGCGGCACCGGCGCAAAAATTCCCGCCTGCGCCCGCTACCTGATGATCCACGAAAAAGGTTCACCCATCGCAACAGCATCAGCTTCTTTCTGGAGCGATAGCAAGTCCCTCTAACCAGTAGCGACGCCCCTTGTGGGTGTCCCGTGTTATTCGTCGATGTCTGCATACCACGAGATACGCGAACGACACCCTGGGGTATGAAGACGGGACACCCACAAGGGGCGTCGCTACTGACCTACTGAAGAAGGGAGTTCCAGTGAGCAACCTGCCAGACACGGCACATCAGAACGCCCACAGGGCCGCCATGTTTTTCCACCGGCCCGGTTTAGCGCGCCTGGTAATGAAACTCTACGAGAAATACATAGAAGAGAGCCAGGTGCGCGGGCAGATTATCCTGCGCGATTGCGCCTCTGACGAACGGCGCGAAATCGCCAGCTTTCTCGGCAAACCCCTCTACGCTGATATCAACATCAGGATAAAGCTGGTGGATGTCGAAAAGTCCTTACTGCACAGCTTCAACTGCACCCTGCCAGATGTGCTACGCGCTTACTATCCCGATCGCGCATTGGTGACACGTCTGGAACGACAGGCGCAACATACACAACGCCACTCAGATTTTCGCTCGGCGCTGGCATCGCTCATCGCGCACCTTCCACATAACGCGCATGGGCGACACTGGTTAGAGCATGGCTCGCGCGGAGAGCAATGGCTGTACGCCCGGTATAAAAATGCCCCCCTGGATGAGCAGCGAAGACAACTGCAACTGATCGCCTACATCGCCGGTTTGCTCGATCAACTGCCCCCGCCCAACGCGCCCGAACGCCTGGCCCTTTTCGCCCAGCGCACCAGCGGCGACCCCCATATGCTCGACGCCGGAAGAGCAGCCGGGCGTCTCTTCTTGCTCGCCCTGGCCGATTCGTATAGCGCAGGGGCGGTCCTCGCGGTCGCACTGGAAAACGTGACGGATACTCCCGAAAATGTGACTGTCGCGCTGGAAAACGTCGTGGGAGACCGGGCACAAGAGCTTCTGCTGTACAGGAATGCCGGGCTGCTGGTTGACACCATCTCAACCAACGTTGCCGCATACAACCTGGCAAGCGCACTCTACCTTGATGGCACCCCTGACCCCATGCTACACGCGGCAGGCGCGCGCGTCATGTTACTTCCCTTGCGGCAGTTACAGGCATGGAAAAGCGTGACATCGAACAGCGCGGCCATCTATGTCGTGGAAAATCCCCAGGTATTTGAAGAAATCATCGCCAGCGTGCAAGCAGAAAATGTGCCGCCAACGCTCGTTTGTACATCCGGTTGGCCCAGCGTCGCGGCCCTGACCCTGCTCGACCTGTTGTTAAGCGCGTCACCCACCGGTACCCTGCGCTACAGTGGAGACTTCGACATCAGAGGACTGCAAATTGCCGCCTATATGCTGGCGCGATACCCCGGTCGCTGTCACCTCTGGCGTTTCGACTGTGACACCTATAACTCCGTCCTTCAGCAGGGGGGCATACCGGCTCCCGCCACAGACCTGGCGCTACTTCACACACTGCCCGAAATCTTCGCGCCCCTGGTTGCCGTGATGCAAGAGAAAGCTATGTGGGCCTATCAAGAGGGTATGACGCGCTTTCTACTAGATGATATTACACAACATCCCTTTGCGTAAAAGTCACTATTTTACCTGTGCTTTTTCTTCGCTTTTCCAGGTCTGAGGCTGATGGGCGTCGGCAAAGTCTTCTTTCTCTCTTTCAAAATCTCTCGAATCATCTCAATCATAGGTATTTCTACACCAAGCCGTTCTGCTTTATCAAGAGTGATTTCAACCTGACGATAGTTACCGTTCTCTAAATATGCAGTTACCAGGTACATGTTCAGCAGACCTGAAGTAGGATTGGCGCGCAGACCTTCTTCCATGATTTCAATCCCGTCATCACCCCGGCCATGCTCGCTGTATATGAGGCTGAGATCGAAGTAGAGATCAACATTATGCGGCTGTATTGCCATAGCGCGCCTGAAGCTGGCATCAGCTTCTTCAAGATTATTGAGCTTTCCATAGATAACGCCCAGGTCAGCCCAGGTATCGGCATAGTCGGGTGCGAGTTCAGCTACGCGCAGATAATGGCGTAGAGCCTCCTCATCTCTGTCCTGATTCATAGCGATCTCGCCTAAATGCATCTCAATGTGAGCTTCTTCAGCACTAGCAGTACTGGCAATCATAGTCTTCGCTTGCAACAAATGATCTTCTGCCTCGTCGAGATTGACATTGCGGTGAATAAGAACCTCTGCCAGAGAGATACGTGTCTCGAACCGATCTTCCAGGTTAAGAGATTCGCGTAACGCTTCCTCGGCCAATTCCAGGAAGCGGTGAGCGCGTTCTTTATCACCTCGCTTCTCTAAGAAAATCCGGCTAAGCGACTGCTGTAGCGCGGCCTTCGTTCGCAGGTCGGCGGCGCGACCCTCTTCAAAGCGCTGCGTCAGTTCCTCCAGGTAGACAAGGCTTCGCTCCCAATATCCAAAGATCTTCATTCTCGAAGCAGCTTCCCGGTACAAAGCGCGATCATCATACGCCCGCGCTAGAAACGCATCAATATAACTTGCCGACTGGAACAAGTAACGCTGCAACTCCACCGCGTGCCTGGAAAAATCGGCATCGGTCGGTTTATGCGTGTTTGCAATTTCGTTGATGATGATCGTATGCTCTTTAATCTTGTTATATAATTCTTCACCGGGCAAGTTGAGGGCCTGAGTTGCCTCATCAACCATATATTGGATGCGCCATTGGCCTTTCTCTTTAACCAGGCTATAACTTGTCCAGAACCAGCGCCGACCAGTCTCGCTATATATGGTGCTTGGTCGGGGCAACTCCGGGAACTCTTCACCCTCGCTTGTCTCATCCATTTCAACGGACCAGCTCGCCTCGATCACCTTTTCTGCGCCCCTGCGGTTGGCGCTCACAATATTGGGCAACCACAGGACAGATTTCTGCGCGGGGCGTTCCCACAGAATATAGGTTTCCAGGTAATCAGGATTGGCCGCGTCGAACCAGACATCACGCCCTTCAGCCCAGGCTTCTTCCACAAGACCATCGCGCAAGGGGCTGTCAGCAGCGAGCAATGTATAGGATATTTCAAACTTTCCTTCAAAATACGCCTGAACAAAAGTGCTGACCACACTTTCTGGAGTTAAATCCTGTGTCTCGTACTCAATGTCATCTTCCTCGAAGTCGTCATCCAGATCGTCATCATCAACAAAATCCAGAATCTGCCTCTCCTCATATTTTTCTTCCTCTTCTTCACTGTCCAATACATCCTCATCGAGATCTGGAGCTTCTAAGATGAATTGATTGATGAGCGCAAGATGCCTGCGATACTCAATGTGCGGCTGTGTTCCCATTTTTTTATTCACGGCGAGCGCATCTAAAAGTAGACGGCGACCACGAGCTAATGAGCTGTCCATCCATTTGATTTCTGGCATACTCATTTCTATGCGCGCAGCCGTGTTCTCATAGTTACGTTTGCTCATCACCTGGCTAAAGCATTCTTTGACACCATCATGCCAGAAGTCCAGCAGGAAGCCAAGCATTTGGACATCTCTAAAGCCCTCACCTTGCTCCCAGGCGAGTACCAGTTGCATCTCGCCGGTTGCGCGGGTGTCAGTCATAGTTCCCTTCCAGAAGCGTCGAGGAACATTCGCAAGCTGAACGCCAATCGCGAACGTCACCTCAGCAGGAGGTTTCCATTGTGGGTACACCTTCGCGCCCGCCAGTTGTATCAAAGCGCGTCTGGCTTCCTTGCGCACACTTTTCAGGGAACTCAACTCGTTAATAGCAAGTAAAAGGTCGGCGGCATCAAGAGATTTTTCCCTCGCCAGCGATTTAAGCAAAGCAAACTGGGCAGCTTCAGATAAATCGTTGATCTCGGCAAGCTCCGCTGCAGCCGCCTGTCGCTCCGTACTTGCGCGCACTTTGTTCGCCACCTCATGATAGCGCTCAAATACCTGTTGTGATTGCTCCTGCGCATCCTGCGAGATAGGAACTTGCCCGGTTTTTTTCTTCGCCATAACCTGCCG
>DAHVFL010000145.1 GCA_027316975.1 Chloroflexota bacterium
TATATCCGCAGTCAATTGATACTTTCTTTGCTAATCGGCCTGCTTGTGGGAGCAGGGATGGCCGCCTTTCAGGTGCCGCATCCCATCCTGCTCGGCGAACTGGCTTTTTTGCTGGCTTTTGTGCCCGTCCTGGGCACTTTTATCTCAGCAGCCGCCTGCATCCTGCTTTCATTCGCTGCGACGAATAGCTGGGTTATCAACCTGACTCACCAGAGTTGGGTGCTCGCCGTTATAGTCCTGGTATATTTCCTTGGCGTACACTCCATTGAGACTCATATCATAGGCCCGCGCGTCGTCGGACACGCCGTTGGACTGCACCCCATCATTTCCATCGCCGCCCTGATCGCCGGCGCTGAACTCTTCGGCATCCTGGGCGCGCTCTTCGTTGCCCCGGTCGTAGGCATCATCCAGACCATCATTGTCTCCCTGTGGAGAGAATGGCGCGCCGCTCATCCCGACCAGTTTCCGCAAAAGCCTGAGACTGTTGAGAGCAAGCCACAAAGTGAAGTATCTCCCCAGTCAGTTTTAGGTGAGATAACAACATAACATCTGTCACCCTGAGCGCAGCGAAGGGTCTGGCTCGTCGGGCAGATCGAGACGGGGCATGCACAGACCCTTCGCTGCGCTCAGGGTGACAGAGCTACGAGGATTAGAGAGGCAACCATGAGCAACAACCATTTCGAAACAGCGCAACCTATTCCATACCCGGACATGTCGAGGAAGAAGTAGTGTATGAAACCGCCTCGTGGATCAAGCAGCAAAAGTATAGCGTAGGCGCGACCCTTGCGGTCGCCCTGGTGAGGTTTTCATGCCAGCTAAACTCTTCCAGCCCCTGACAATCGGACCGCGCGAAGTCAAAAACCGCATTATTTTCGGCAGTCATACCACCAACTTTGCGCGGCACAATCTTTTGAGCGAGCAGCACGCTGGCTATTACGCGGCGCGCGCGGCTGGCGGCGCTGGCATCATCGCGCTGGAAGAGCACATTGTCCATCCCTCCGATATGCCCTATGAATACGCCCTGGCAGGCTACTTGCCCGGCACACCGGCAGCTATCGCCCGCGTCGTTGAGCGTATTTCCGCGCACGGCGTATTAACCATCGCGCAACTGAACCACAACGGGCAACAATCGGTGAGCGACCACTCGCAGCGCGAGATATGGGCGCCATCGGCCATACCCGACGTATCAACACGCGAAGTACCCAAAGCGATGGAGCTGTGCGACATCTCAGCGGTTATCGAGGGTTTCGCGCTCGTCACACGTCACACCGTGCAGGGCAACGCTGATGGCATTGAGTTACAGATTTCCGACCGCTCGCTACTGCGCCAGTTCCTTTCGCCCCTGACAAACCAGCGCGGCGACCAGTACGGCGGCTCGCTCGATAACCGGATGCGTTTTGTGCAAGAAACGCTCGAAGCGGTAGACGCCGCGCTGGGCAGCAATCGCATCCTGGGGGCGCGCCTGTGCGTGGATGAACTCGCTCCCTGGGCCGGGTTGACGCCAGAGCAGGGCATAGAAATCGCGCGTCTACTGGCCGCAAGCGGGCGCATCGACTACCTGACAGTCACAATGGGCAGCATTTATAGCTCGCACATGTTTCCTTTCCACGCCTCCATGCATACCACTCGCGGCTATGCAGCGCACCTTGCTGCCCAGGTCAAAGCGGCGGTCAACATCCCGGTCTTCGCAGCCGGGCGCATTCTGGATACCGCGCAGGCGGAACGCATCCTGGCAGAAGAACAGGCCGACGGCGTAGAAATGATACGCGCCCTCATCGCTGACCCACAGCTTCCCCTGCTATCGCATAACGGACGAGCCGCCGACGTGCGCCCCTGCATCTCCTGCAACCAGGGTTGCCAGGTGCGCAACGTCATGAACGCCGCCCTCGCTTGCAGCGTCAACCCCGATGTTATCGGCACCTCTGTAGGGACGCGATTCATCGCGTCCTCTGTCATGTCCGGTGTCACGCCCGCTCACATCGACGACAACATTGGGCGCGGTGCCGGAGGCGGTAGAGGACGCGATGAATCGCGTCCCTACATTGTCGTCGGGGGTGGGCCTGCCGGGATGGAGGCGGCTCGCGCGCTGGCATTACGTGGCCGACATGTGGTTTTGTACGAACGCGAGCAGGTGTTGGGCAGTACCATCGCGCTGGCGGCAAAAGCGCCGGGACGCGGTGAACTGCAATTGATTACCGATTACCTGCAACGGGAACTGGTAAGGCTGGACGTTAAAATTTTGACGGGCGTCGAGGTAACGGCTGGCATGGTAATAGAGCAACACCCGCAAGCGGTTATCGTTGCAACGGGAGCGCAAAGCGGCATTGGCCTGCTCCCCATTCCCGGCCACGATTTACCACATGTTAGCGATATTCGGCGCATCTTACGCGGCGACGCGGTGACGGGACAGCGCGTAGTCATTCTCGACGAAAGCGGGGCGCACGGCGTCTACTCGATTGCCGAATTGCTGGCTGCGCAGGGACACATGGTTGAAATCATCACCGAAGATTGGTACGCCGGACACGACCTGACCGCTACCCATGATATTGTCCCATGGATGCAGCGCGTCATGGCAATGGGCGTTATCTTCACTCCCCATACCAGCGTCACGCGCATCGAACCCGGGCAGGTCATCGTCACCGACCGTTTCGCGGCTGGCGAACGCGCCATTGCCGCGGATACAGTCGTGCTCGGCGTTTACGAGCAACCCGCCCAGGAACTCTACTACGCGCTCAAAGGCCGCGTGCCGCGTCTCTTCCGTATTGGTGATTGCGTTGCGCCACGCAGAATTGAACATGCTATACTTGAGGGCAGACAAATTGGTATGCAGATGTAGAATGCAACGGCTCTATCTATGTGATTATCCATCCTTGCGGGTGACTGTAGGGACGCGATTCATCGCGTCCGCCCTGGACTGGCCCTGGCACGGGGCGGACGCGATGAATCGCGTCCCTACAGTCATCTATGTTTCAGGCAAAGCATGAAGTGAGAACAAGATGGCAGGTCAGTACCAGTATCTCTTCACACCCATTCGCATCGGACACACCAGCATACCCAACCGCATCGTCTTCGCGGCGCATCTGACCAACCTTGCCGGGGAAAACCTGCCGGGACCGCGCCTGACCGCGTATTATGCCGAACGCGCTCGCGGCGGCTGCGGGCTGATCATCACCGAGGAGCAGTCGGTACATCCCAGCGACTGGGCCTATCAGAAGCTTATTCACGGGTTCGACCCACAGGTGATCCCCTGTTACCGCCGCATGACACGCGCCGTTCACGAGCATGGCACGCGCATGTTCGCGCAAATCAACCACAATGGAATGCAGGCTAGCAGCATGTATTCGCGCCGCCCGGTGTTAGGCCCTTCACCAATGGTTGATCCTATCCACCGCGAAATGTGCAAGGAGATCGAACAGGAAGAAATTGCCGAGATTATCCGGGGCTATGTTCAGGTAGCGCGACATGTGCGCGAAGGCGGCTTCGACGGAGCGGAACTGCAATCTTCACATAGCTCGCTGATGCGGCAGTTCTTCTCGCCCTACTTTAACCGGCGCAACGATGCCTACGGCGGCTCTTTAGAGAACCGGATGCGTTTCGCGCTGGAAGTCATCGCGGCGGTACGCGCCGGAATCGGGCGCGACTTCACGTTAGGTATCCGCCTCTGTGGCGACGAATTGATACCCGCCGGGCTGACGCTTGACGACGTGCGCGAGATTGCGCGGCGCTTAGAAGCTACCGGACAACTCGACTACATCAATACCAGTATCGGTGAATTTCACAACCTCTACATGGTTGAAGGCTCCATGCATACGCCCCCCGGCTATCAACTCTTCGTCTCAGCCAGCATTCGCGAGGCCGTTAAGCTGCCCGTCTTCTGCACAGGCCGCATCAAAGACCCGGTGCAGGCCGAGCGCATCCTGCGTGAAGGACTGGCCGACATGGTAGATATCGTGCGCGGGCAAATCTGCGATCCCGCCTTCACTCGCAAGGCGCGCGAGGGGCGCAGCGAAGCCATTCGCCTGTGCATATCCTGCAACCAGTATTGCATCGGGCGCATGGGTCTCAACCTCAGCCTGGGTTGCATCCAGACTCCCGCAACCGGCAACGAACTGCTCTTTCCCGCCATCACATCGCCTCGTCCACAAACGCGCAAACCCCGATTGATCGTGGTCGGCGGCGGCCCCGCCGGAATGCAAGCCGCCAAAGTAGCAGCGCAACGTGGTTATAGAGTATGGCTATACGAAAAGCAACAGGAGTTAGGCGGGCAAATTCACCTGATTACACGCGTACCGGGCCGCGTCGAATTTGGCGACTCCTCGCGTAACTTGCAGCGCGATATCACCGAAGCCGGTGTCAACATACACACTGGCGCCGAGGTCACGGCGGAGATGGTCGAGCGCGAACAGCCCGATGCCGTGATTATCGCCACCGGCTCGCGTCCTGCGCTGCCGCCCATTGCGGGCGCGGAACTGCCATTTGTCGCCACCACGTGGCAGGTCTTGCAGGGCGAGAAAAGCGCATCACCGGGCGACTACGTGCTGCTCTACGATACCACCGGCTTTCATCAAGCCACCAGCGTTGCCGAACTGCTGGCCGAGCGCGGCTGCCAGGTAGAGGTCGTAACAGGGCAATTCTACGTTGGAGGCGACCTGGGAATCACGCTTGACCTCGAACTCTGGTACCGCCGCGCGCTGGCATTGGGCATCAAAATGACTGCCAACCATTTCCTGGCAAGCCTGGGGCCACACAGCGCCACTATCATCAACAACTACACCGGACAGGCGCGCCAGATCGAACAGGTCGCGCTGGCAGTAATGGCGACTCCGCAAACGGCGAACGATGATCTTTACATGCAGGTGCAGGGCAAAGTGAGAGAGCTGTACCGTGTGGGAGATTGCGTGGCACCGCGCCGCGTGGAACACGCTATTCTGGATGGTGAACGAGCGGCGCGAAGTTTAGGAACCATCAACCAACAATTGCCTGGGCAGCTTTTGTAAGCATATCGGCTATTTCCACGTTTTGCGCAAAACGCGCAGCCAGTTCTCATAGGCGATTTTGCGCAGCGCGACATCATCATATCCGTGCATTCGTAATACGTCCACCAGGTGCGGCAATCCCGCCGCGTCACCGATTGCGCCGGGTATGATAGTGCCATCGAAGTCGCTGCCAAGCACGACACAATCGATGCCGATGCGCTCGACAAGATAATCAATATGGCGCACCAGCACATCGAGCGACGTATCGAGCTCCTTCTGGCTATCCTCACGCAGGTCGTACACGGCGAAATTCAAACCGACCAGCCCCTGGGATTCTCGTATAGCATCCAGTTGCTTATCGGTCAGATTGCGTGTCGATGGGCATATGGCATGTACGTTGGAGTGCGTCGCCACCAGGGGCGCGTTCGAGAGCGCGGCCACATCGAAGAAACCCTTCTCATTGAGGTGCGAGAGGTCAAGCATGATGCCCAGGCGATTGCAGGCCCGCACCAGTTCTCGCCCGGCACCGGTCAACCCCGGCCCCGTATCGGGCGAATGCGGAAACTTGAATGGCACGCCTTGCGCGAAAATATTGGGCCGGCTCCATACCAGCCCGACCGAACGCAGCCCGGCGCGATAGAAAATCTCAAGCGTATCAAGGTTGGCATCAATTGACTCGGCTCCCTCAATATGCAGAATAGCCGCGTGAATATCGTGTGCCAGGCAATATTCCAGTTCCTCGACCGCGCGCACTACCCTGACTTGTCCCCCGGACTCTGACTCCAACCTGAACAAGTTCGCCATCATCGAAATCGTGACGCCACGCACATACTCAGGATCACTGGCAGCAGCATAAGGTATTTCATAACCGTTCGCGGTCTGTAAGACGACCATTTGCCTGTCATTTTCGTCACAATCATTGCACAACTCAGGCACAAATATGGCGAAGAAACCGCCAGCCAGCCCTCCCTCGCGGGCGCGCGGCAAATCAATGTGCCCCACGTCGCTGCGCACAAAAAAGCTGCGCCCGCCGCCTCGTTCCGGTAGATAAAGATGCAACAACGTATCCTGGTGCCCGACGATAATGGGGAGCCTGTTATGCGTGGTCATGCCTTATCCTTCTGGTGGTGCGCTTCCAATGTATGGTGTTAGAGGTTGTCATTATACCATGTACTTTCTGGTACCGTTCGTAATGTCCCGGTAATGTATAATAGTGTATGGGAAAGGGATTGCATATGGCTGAAATCTGGGCGATACTCCAGCTCCATAAAGGGCAACTCGACGAACAGAGTGGGGAACTGCTGTCTGAAATGCAAGAAGTGGCGCAGCGACAGCAGGAAAAGCCGGACGTGTGTGCCATCCTCCTCACCTCGCCGGAATCTCCACTACCCGACCTCGCATCTATCCATACGCAAGGTATAGAGCATGTCTATGTCCTCGCGCATCCAACGCTGGACCGGTATTCCACAGAAGCCAACGTAAGCGCGTTGGCGTGGTTTATCCGGCAGCGCCACCCAATGCTGGTATCGAACAGCGCAACGGCTAACGGGCGCGATTGCATGTCGCGCCTGGCTGCGCGCCTGCGCCTGCCATTCGCGCCGGGCTGCCTGAGTATCGACATTCAGGATGACGCGCTTTTCACGCTGCGCACCATGTACGATGGCCGCGCCTACATTCAGACGCGCTCGCAACTGCAAGGCCACACCGCGCTCGCAACTCTCATCCCCGGTGTACGAGGCAATCCCACCAGTAGAAACTTGGCTATAGGAAAAGCAAGCGGGAAAGTAACGATAGTCACGCCGACCATTGACGATTTCATAGAACGCGAGCGCATCAAACACATCGCGCTACAAGCTCCCTCGCCAGAGGATGTCGAATTGGAAGCAGCCGAACGTATCGTGGCAGGTGGGCGTGGCATCGGACGCGAGGGCTTCACGCAGGTTGCCGCTTTCGCGCGTTTGCTTGGCGCGGCGGTGGGAGCAACCCGCGTGGCAACTGATCGCGGCTGGGTGGGACATGCGCGGCAAATCGGCGCGACGGGTAGAATCGTGCATCCTCGCCTCTACATCGCCTGCGGCATCTCCGGCGCGGCTCAACATACCAGCGGAATGCGCGAGGCCCAGACCGTCATTGCGATCAATCCAGATCGTACCGCCCCCATCTTTGCCCTGGCTGATCTCGGTCTGCTCGGAGATGCCAACCGGGTCTTACCGCTAGCCGCAGACTTGATGGGCCACAAGTAATGTAATTGGCTGTAGACAATCCTACCGGCAGTATGGCACACTTATTACCATGTCATATGGTGTTTGCCAGGGTGGGGGGCCGCGAGAGCGGCGAAGCCTCCCTGGCAATTTTTCTTGCAATGAAGGACCTGTTCATGCATCAACGCGCCACTTCTTATAATCGCCGTTTTCTTTTTTACACACTTTACCTCACATATATAGGGGGAGGCATCATGAGCATCTTGCCGGGTCCCACCCTGTCCCTGTTGGCGAACAATACGCGCGTTTCAACCGCCGTAGCCGGGTGGATATTCACAGCGGGAGCCGGGGGATTCGCGCTCGGCGTGCTATTGACCGGTGCGCTCGCCGGGAAAATCCACCCTAAAACTATCCTTATAGCGGGATTATCGCTCATGGCTATCGGGGCTATCATTATTCCCGTGACATCTCAATTTCCGGTATTGCTGGTAACAGCTTTATGCAAAGGTATTGGCTTCGGCGCACTCGATGTAAGCATCAACATCTTGATGACGCTGGCGTTTCATGATTCGCTTGGCGAATCATTCAATAGCCTGCATAGCGCATATGGCATAGGCGCTCTGGTCGCGCCTGTGCTGCTCTCGCTCACACTGACATTGATGCATGATGCGCGCTGGGCTTACTTTACAGGCGCTATCCTGGCGATTATTTGTGTCATAATGCTGGCCTGCCAAAACGCGCCATCCTCCTCTGCTCTGCCATCCAGATCAGCGCAACAGGCGCAAACCGCATCGTTATCTACCCGTCAATTATTGCGGCAACCACTGCTCTGGTTGATGGCGTTCGAATTTTTCTTCTACATCATAGCGGAGATTGGCTTCAGCAACTGGATTGTCACCGCCATCAGCCAGACCGCCGTCATTTCACTCGCGCTGGCAGCGCCCTTCGCGACAGCTTTCTGGACCGGTCTGACGCTCAGCCGCATCGTTGGCGGACAGGTACTTCGACGCGCCACCTTGAGCGAAAATCAATTGCTCCTTGTCTGTATCATTGGCGGGAGCTTGAGTTGCCTGCTGGTCGCCATCTTCCCCGGCCAACTGCTGATCAGTTTCACGGCGAGCGCGAGCGCGGGCTTCTTTTTCGGGCCAATCTATCCCGGATTGATGGCTATCGCGGCTCGCTGGTATATTCACGCGCCGGACACGCTTTCGGGCGTGATGCTCTTCAGTTGTGGCATCTCCGGCATGATCTTCCCCGTGCTGATGGGCCTGTTCGTTCCCATCACCGGCTACAACTGGGTCATGACCGTACCCGCGTTGGGATGCCTGTTGATTCTGGTGCCGTTCATCCTGGCCAACGTCAACCAGCGCCGCGCATTGCAATTGCTGCGCCCGGAATCTACAATAGAAACGGCAACGCCCCCTATCAACGCCTGAATTCCACTAGAAAGTGAGAGAAATATGAAAACTGTACAGTTTGACCGTTATGGCGACCCTGAAGTGTTGCACTCAGTCGAGGTTGCTGATCCCGTTCCCGGCCCTGAAGATGTCCTCATCGCGGTCAAAGCCACCACCGTCAATCACCTTGATTTATTTCAGCGCGATGGCAGCAGACCAGTTGGTAATTTGCCCTTTACGCCCGGCCTGGAAGCTGTAGGCGCTGTCCTCAAAGACGCACAGGGGTATCACGCCGGAGACAGGGTCATGACCACCTGGGCTACCACGGCCAGAGGCGGCGGCGGGTATGCCAACATGCTGGCCGTTGCTGCCGCCAACCTGGTACGCATTCCCGATGGTGTTTCATATGAAGCGGCAGCAGCGACCGGACTTACCTCCTCTACCGCCTGGGGCGCGCTCTTCGATGTGGGCCAGCTTCAAGCCGGAGAGCGCATCTTGATCTGGTCTGGATCGAGCGGCGTCGGTTCAATCTCCATCCAGATAGCAAAGCACTTTGGATGCCAGGTACTAACCACGACCACGAGCGAAGCAAAAGCAGCCGACTTGCGCCGCCTGGGAGCCGACATCGTTATCAATCCCAAAACGCAGGATGTTGCGAAAGTCGCGCAGGAGGCCGGGGGCGTTCATCTCGTGATCGAGCTGGTCAGCACCACCCTGCAAAGCAGCATCGACGCCTGCGCCAGAGGTGGCCGCGTTGTGCTAATCGGCAATCTCGGCGGTCAGATGGCAACCGTCGATACCCAATCCTGGCGGCTCAAACTGGTCAACGTACTCGGCGGCGGCGTGCGACACACCTCGACCGCGAACGAGCGGCGTATTCTCGAACTCGTCGCGCAACACGCCATCGCACCCATCATCGCCCGCACCATGCCCGTCGAGCAAGCAGCAGAGGCCCACCGCCTGCTCGCCGAAGGAGGGTTAGTGGGCAAAATCGTGCTTACGCATGGATGACTGGGCAGCCAGGGCGGGGACAGAGCCGCCGCCCTTCACTGGTAGGTTTTTTAGGAAAGGGCCAGCGAGTAGGAGGTGTCATCTTGAGCGCAGCGAAGGATCTGCGTGCGGCACGGCGAGAGATGCTTCGCTGCGCTCAGGATGACACCTCTGGCGACTGCCTGTCGTAAACAACCTACCTGTGAAAGGCAAGCCCCACCCTGGCTGTTCCATAGCTAAAGTTCGCGCTTATTGGGGTAACGCCCTGGCCAGCAATTCCTGTTGTATCTTCTGGTCATAGCGTCATATACTGAAGCATGAGTACAAAATACCGCACGCTCATCCCTCTTTTCGAGGAACTAC
>DAHVFL010000146.1 GCA_027316975.1 Chloroflexota bacterium
GGCCTGTTTTGCCTTGCGGCTGCCCTGGCTGTTGATGCGCTCGCCTACCAGCAAGGGGGCGGGGTCCTGTTGCAGGGCGGTGGCGCGAATGCCGCTGGAAACGAGGGGAAGCGAGATATCGGTCGTATTATGTTTCACGAGGTTGGTGTCGGCGACAGGGCGTGCCTTGCGCGGCGCGTTGCGGCAGGCTTTCACGATGGCCTGCAGGTGTTCGTGGCTGCTGCCGCAGCATCCCCCGATGATATTGACGCCGAATTCAGTGATGAAATCGCGCAAAGCCGCCGCCATCGGTTCCGGTTCCATCGGGTACACGGCCAGCCCGTTGACGTTTAAGGGGATGCCAGCGTTGGGAATGGTCGAGATGGGCAACGGGCAATGTTCGCCCAGGAAGCGCACCGGTTCGCGCATATGCTCCGGGCCAGTCGAGCAATTCAGCCCGATGATATCGACGCGCAGCCCTACCAGCGTAGCCATGACCGCCGCTACGTCGGTGCCGAGCAGCATTCGCCCGCTCGTATCGAGCGATACCTGCGCTTGAATCGGCACGCTGCGCCCGGCCTGCTGCATGGCGCGGCGCATACCTGTAATGGAGGCGCGCACTTCGAGTATATCCTGGCTGGTTTCGATTAAGAAGAGATCAATGCCGCCTTCCAGCAGAGCCGCCGCCTGTTCGCGGAATATCTCGGCCAGTTGCTGGTAGGTGATATTGCCCAGCAGGGGATCGTTGGACGAGGGCAACATGCCCGTTGGGCCGATGGAGCCGGCCACGAAACGAGGCTGCGCGAGTGTGCTGTAGCGGTCGGCCAGCCCGCGCGCCAACTGCGCGGCAGCCAGGTTGACTTCACGGGTGAGGTTGCCTACTCCATACTCGTCCAGCTTGGTGCGGCTGGCGGTGAACGAGTCTGTTTCGATTACGTCGCATCCAGCCTCAAGAAAGCCGCTATGGATTTCTTCAATCACAGAGGGTTTCGCCAGCGCCAGGTATTCATTGCAGCCTTCGGTGGCCTGTCCGCCGTAGTCCTGCGCGGTCAGTTGATAGCTTTGTATGTTGGTACCCATCGCGCCGTCAAAGATAAGCACGCGCTGCGCCAGGGCATCGAGATAGTTGCTCATGGAACCCTCCAATCAACCTGTATGAGAGAGGGTGTGATTTTGTCACACTCAGGAAAACGTATAAAAAGACCAGACAATTCAAGCGGCAGAATCAGGTATGGGGACATCCACATATTGCGCCGTAGTTTGTGGGACCGGAATTGGTTCTCGATCCTCAATCATTCCTTTAAGATGCATCTTTATGGCTTCTTGCATATTCTTTTGAACTTCTTCGACAGTATCACCTACAGCAACACATCCTGGTAAATCAGGAGAATAGGCGCCGTAGTTTTGATCGCCCTTTTCAATGATAATGAGATAGCGATACATCTTATTTCCTCCTCGGCAACTGGGCCTGTTTGAAAACGCTCACCAGGGTACCTGGAGGCATTTCTTTGCTCGGATGGCCTGCAATAGTGACGCGGCCTCGCTTTGTTGGATGCTTATATTGCCGGTGATCTCCTTCTGTACTAATCAGGTACCAACCATCAGCCTCTACTAACTTAATAACATCTCGTACTTTCATCTACAATACTAACCCAACTTGCTTATTTTATTTTCTGCTAGTAACTCTAAGGTTACTCAGCGAGGGCATTGACTAATTCCCGGCAGAAAGCAGGAATGTCTTCAACCACCCGGCCCCATACCATATTGCCCTCACGGAATGCCGGTTCGTTGACCCAGATGCCGCCTGCGTTGGTGATGTCATCTTTGATGCCGGTTGAGCCAACGGCTTTGCGCCCGCGCAGAATGCCTGCCGAGATGGGAACCCAGCCGCCGTGGCAGATGGTGGCGATGATTTTGTGCTGGGTGTCAATATCGCGCACCAGTTGCAGCAGGCGCTGGTTGCGCCGCAGTTTGTCGGGCGCCCAGCCGCCGGGGATCACGACTCCATCCAGTTCGTGCGCGCCGGGGGCTTCGTCGATGCTGGTATCAGGCGTCATTTCGAGGCCGTGCTTACCGCGCACGGTGTGCGTGTTCAATCCAATTACGATGACCCTGGCTCCCTCTTCCTGAAGGCGCATCAGAGGAACCCAGAACTCTAAATCTTCGACTCCTTCGGCAAGAAAATAGCCGATTGTTTTTCCCTGCAAGCGCATAGTATCACCACGTTTTCTCTAGCTGTCATGACGTATCATCTGTAATTATACCACGCACCCGCCGTTAGAAGGGGGTATTATGCGTTTTCAGGGGATGCTGGTTGGTAATCTGCTAGCCAGCGAACCCAGGGAAGTTTACCTCTGATACTGTTCCATAAGCGCTTGTCAGCAGTCCAGAGTTCACACTGTTCGCGTTCGGCAAGAGCTAGATAATGGGCGTCGTATGTGGCGGGTAAGTTAAAGCGTTGAGCCAGTTCTAACGCTCGAATATTTAGGGTTGTACCCTGTGTGAATTCAAGCTTTAATCCGGTACTTAATACATCCTTGATTGCTTCCTTCGCTTCTTCAAGCGTAATTGTTCCCTTGCGGACATTCTGATAAAGAATATTTGTGACTTCATAAGTAAGTAATGCCGGGGCATACATCACTATTTCCTTACGGTTCAATTCCACTAACAACGCTTCTGCTAAGCTCGAGTCAGGTTCTTTAAGAACCCACTTGATCACAACATTTGCATCAATAATAATAGTATTGCTCATTATTCTTCCGCCTCACCCATGAGTTGTCGTGTCCGTTCTTCTCTCTGCTGATACAATAATTCAGATGAATCCTCAAAAAACTGTCCATTATTTTCTTGAAAAATCTGCTCTCGCAAGCGACGGAGTCGCTCAATAGCTTCGAGTGTTACTGGATGCCCCCGAGTTATTTCAGGGTGCTTAACAGGAACTGATTCTTCAAGAATATGCCCCAGATATTCGCTAATTGATATTCCATTTTCTGCTGCTGCTACCTTTATTCTTTTGCGCAATTCAGGACTGACATCAATGGTAATGCGTGTGCGTTCTTTCATGACCCGGTTTTCCTCGTCGTGGAACTCGTCAATTTGCTCTTTACGTAACGCCATTATACTTTTCCTCTCCAATTTGTTTCAACAGCCCATTAGATCATGCCGGGACAACGATCGATATTACTCATTTTTATAGCTCATCCAATTCCCTTAATCTCTCTTCACGCATCTGTCGAATGAGTTCAGTAGAATCTTCAAATGTGTGGCCTTTTGTATTCTTAATGATTTCCTCGCGCACTTTTAGCACACGTTCCAGCTTCTCACGAGTCAAAGGCTTTCCTTTTTTGTTATCGCTACTAACACGATGTCTTGCTGCTTCCAACCTTTGACTCCGTTCCTCGTGCATACGGCGTATTGCCTCAGCAGAATCTTCAAAGGTATGTCCTTTGCTCTCTCGTAAGAGCTGTTCGCGTATTCGATACACCTCCTCGAGGATATCGGAAGGTACGGGATGTCTTGCCTGTTCCTCCCCAAGCTGATCTTTTTCAGTATCATTGACATCAGACTGTTCTTCGGGTGAAGCCATGATTGTTCCCCTCTTGCAATCTATTACTCTTCATAATATTGAACCATAACCAGGACGACATGTCAATATGGTGACATAGTGACACGGTGACATTGTTGTTGAACGGTCATTATATCCTGGAAAAATACTCATCCAATTCTTGACCTTCCAGTAGGGTCAAGGTTTTATACTCTATACTGGCAGAGAAAATGAGGAGGGTAAGCAATGCGCGAACAATTGCATATCGGCGAAGTTGCCGCCCTGGTGGGCGTCTCGCCCAGGACTATACGCTACTATCACGAGGTGGGCTTGCTGGCGGAACCTGGACGTACCGTGGCGGGGTATCGGTTGTATGCGGCGCACGATTTGTTGCGGTTGCAGCGTATTCGCAGACTGCGCGCGCTGGGATTGCCTCTTGAGCGCATCAAGGAAATACTGGGCAAGCCTGATCGCGAACATGAACCGGCGCTGCGCCATGCACTGCAATTACTGATGGAAGAGTTGAGCGCGCAGATACGCGAGTTAGAGGAGCGGCGCGACAGGCTGCAACAATTGCTTGCGCAAGATTCGGTTGAGGAGGCGCATTTGCCCGGCGAGCCAGCACGCGCATTGTATCTTGATGCTGTAAAGAAACACCTGGGTGCCTATTTTTCGCACATCAGCGAGGATCAATGGAAGTGGAGCGAAAAGATCGATGCCATGCTCGGCTCGTTTAACTGGCCTGCCGGCTATCGCGAGACGCTGCAAAAGATGGTGCAACACGTGGCGGACCGCACTATGCTCTACGAACGCCTGACAGGGCGCGAGTTCCTGGCGTTTCTGGCGCAATTGCGAGGCATACCCCGGAGCGATGCGAATGAACGCATAGAACAATTGCTGGCGGTCCTCGATTTGCACGAGCGAGCTGAGAGTCCCTGTGGCGCGTACTCCTTTGGTATGAAACGCAAACTGGCCCTGGCGGGAGCGCTGGTACATCAGCCGACGGTTTTGATTCTGGATGAACCGCTCAATGGGCTGGACCCATTGAGCGCGCGCCGCTTGAAAGACCTCTTTATCGAGCTTACCCATGAAGGCACAACCATTTTATTATCGACGCATGACCTGGCGACGGCTGAGTCAATCTGTCACCGTGTAGGCATCATCCAGCATGGGCGTTTGCTGGTTGAAGGCAGCGCGGCAGAACTCCGCCAGTTAGCCACTGCCTCTAATCTCGAAGATGTATTTCTGACCTTAACGGCGCGTGAAATGGAGGCAACAATATGAGCAGCGTTTTGACCCTGTGGCGCGCGCAACTGGTATCCGCGCGCGGCGCGCTGCGACAGGACACCCGCGCCAGAATGACGTGGGCAATCGGACTGCTAGTGGATATAGCAGCAGGTTTATGGAGCTTCAGTGCGCTATCCGGCAATCTCGCTCAATGGCAGGCGGCAGGACAGTCGGTGTTAGCAATTCACCTGTGGCTGCTCTGCCTGTATACATGGGCTGGCATCAGTTTTTTCGCGGTTATTGCTGTCGTATCACAGGGGTTCGGAAACGACCAGGCGGTTATGTTGATGTCTCTGTCGCTCTCGCCTGCTGCCCGGCTGCGCGCTTTGTATGGCCTGATCATATTTACAGGAGTAGGAAACTGGATAGTCCTGGCTAATATTATGATAGCTCTATCTCTCGGAACAAAGTTGGGATGGCAGGCGCTGCCCTGGCTGCTTATGCTGGACCTGGGTGTGGCCGCGACCGTCTGTATAAGCATGATCGCAACGCTGCTGGTGATACGCTTCGTGTTGCAGCATCTCAGACGCGCTTTTATAGGATTGGTGATTCTCGGTGCGAGTGTAGAGACCGCGTTTTTGCTGTTTCATACCTCACAATATAGCCTGCATGTGACGTTTCCTGTCCAGCTTGTGCCTGTATTGACCAGTGCATTTAATGTGTTGCTCCTGCTACTCATTCTGGGACCGCTAGCTACTGCAACGGGTACTCTGTATCAGAACGCATTTTATGCAATGGAGGGACGTTCCGCCAGGCGAACAGCTCTGATGTTGCCGGGGATGCGTATGTTCAGCGCGTGGTTGAGCCGTTACCGCACTCTCACCGGCGCGTTGCTGTACAAGGGTTTGCTCAATCAGAGCCGCAGCGTGTTTACATGGGGGCGCGCGGCTATCCTGGTGATATGCGTTGCTCTCTTCCCTCTGCTCCAGAAAGTGATGCTAGCCTACGGCTTTTCGTCACTGGCACAGGTAACGGTGTATTCATCCATTGTGGCTATATTGGCGGTAGTGGAGTATGCCGCGTATGCGATCAGCAGCGAGGGCGCGCGTATGAGTTATTATCTACTTGCTCCATTTAACATGGCGAGGTTCCTGCGCGCCCGGCTGGTGAGCTTTCTGCTGCCTGTGCTATCAATCGGGCTGACGGTGTGTCTTGTCCTTTCCTGGCGGCAGCGCCTGTCTTTTTATGATGCAGGCGTGGCCGCTTTGTTGATGGCGCTGCTGCTGGTTGGTTATACGTTGTTTATTGTGTGGGGCAGCGCGTTCGATCTGGATATTAACCAGGTGGCAGGGGGTACGATGCAAACCCTGATGCTGGAAGAACTGCCGGTTACGCCGCGCCGTATGCAACTTTTGGGATTGAGTATGCTGCTTCTCGCGGGGATGGTGTTGCTTATCGTGAAGCTGCCTGTTGTGTTGGCGATCCTGGCGCTGGTGTTGCTGGATGGAGTGGTGTGTATCGGATTGGGTAAAGTATGCCTGTCGAGACTGTCGAATACGAAAGTATAAAATGCGCTCCCAGCTTATTGCATCTCAGCCGGATATGGATTATCCTATCACTAAGCAGAAAATTGAGAGGAATGCACGTTAGATGGTCGATAGCGTTATCCAGAGTTGTCACAACCCGTTTCTCATGCCACGACTTGAGCAAGTGCATACAAAGCTCTCTGTGCTGGATATATGTACCGGGGCAGGCGGTGAGGCTATTGGACTTGAAGCAGCGGGTTTCATACATGAGGCAGTCATCGAAATTGATGCCGCAGCATGTCAGACGTTGCGGCTCAACCGGCCATCGTGGCGCGTGATTGAAGGGGATATTCGCGAGGTCAACGGGCTGGATTTTCGCGGGATTGATTTGCTGGCGGGCGGCGTACCCTGTCCGCCTTTTACCATCGCTGGCAAGCAACTTGGGGCGGATGACGAGCGCGATCTTTTCCCCGAAGCTTTGCGGCTCATTGAACAGGCGAAACCGGCAGCCGTGATGCTGGAAAATGTGCCGGGCTTTGCATCCGAAAAGTTCGCCGCCTATCGCCGGAGTCTGATACAACGCCTGAATCGACTCGGCTATGAAGTAGCGTGGCGCGTGCTCAACTCATCGGATTATGGCGTACCCCAACTGCGACCACGTTTCATCCTGGTTGCCCTGCATCATCCTTATTTTGACAACTTCTCCTGGCCGCTCTCAATCGAAACAACGACAACGGTTGGGCAGGCGCTTCATGATCTTATGGCCTCGCGCGGCTGGCCGGGAGTTCATCAATGGTTCCTCAAAGCCAGTGGTATCGCGCCAACGCTGGTGGGAGGCTCTAAAAAGCATGGCGGCCCCGATCTTGGCCCCACGCGCGCCAGAAAGCAGTGGGAAGCGCTGGGCGTTGATGGCAAAGGCATCGCAGACGCGCCACCCGGCGAAGACTTCCCTGTAGATGGTCTCCCCCGCCTGACGCTGAGTATGACGGCGCGCATACAGACTTTTCCTGATAGCTGGGCGTTTGCCGGAGGCAAGACAGCGGCCTATCGACAGATCGGCAATGCATTCCCGCCGCCAGTTTCCGAGGCTGTAGGAAAAGCCATTCTCTCCGCTCTCACCGGGCAAAAGCACTGTACTTACTCGAGTGGCTGGAACGCAAATTCGCGAAAGCTCGACAGCCTCAAGAAAAATGAAAAGCGTTAGCCAAAGAGATCCAGGATGTTATCCGAACCGCGTTGAGCGTGGCGTGTTATTATGGTGCTGAACAAGAACTGAGGGATGCGATTGATCAGAGCTATCGCACGAAAATCGACGAGGGGTATATCGTTGATCCATTGCTTTAGCTCGTTGCTCTCTTCATGCACTCAGATCGTTTTCTATTTTGATCATTTGCCGACAAACATGAAGAGTATGAATGCTATCTATCATCGTCGTCTCGTGTCGTCCTACGAGCCTGTTTGAATGCATCAAGATCAACGCGACTGATCCTGTAATTATGTCTGCCCAATCTCCCAATATCTATAGCTGGTAGTTCGCCTGACTGTATCCAACTATAGACACGGTTTTTATGAACCTGTAGTTCTTCGGCCACCTGTTCAACAGTTAAATCCTTCGGCTCATGAGACATGCAACAATACTCCGCAATTGGATTCCTCATGCCAAGCAGCGTAAGAGGGTACCATGATTATAAGCCGTTACAGATAAATAGTCAACGGCATAAAAGACTTGCAAAAGTGACTAAAATGATATAAAATAAATTCATATAAGGCTAAAGATACTTGTAGTGCTGCATAATTATGTAAGATGAACCAAGTGGGCAGAAAAAAGCCTACGTGTACAAGACGTAGGCCAGCAGAGAGACTGAGTCGAGTTAAGACAATCCCTGGCCTCTCCACACCGCGCATCATAGCGGCAGGAGAGCCACGAGTCAAGCACAGAAAGGAAGCTTGCACTATGGCACCCCTACAGATTACCAGGAAGCTCCACATCACCCCTTTGATCGACATCCAAAGTTCCGCCTTTGCCGAACGCTACATCTCGGGCGTCTACTGGCGACTATTCGGCTGGCGCAGGCACGGCGAAATCGAAGCACAAGGCCCACTGCCCGAAGATTACCTAATCGACAACCTCAAAATGTGTGCGCAAATCAACCGCTTTGATAGACGCCATGACGAAGCGTTACGCGCAGACATCGGCTTTTTCCTGGGTATGTTGCACGGCGGGGTACTCACTCCTACTGGCACCCTGCGCCCGGACGCGAGAACCCTGGTCATCATCCACACTGATGATTTCCACGACGGGTACAAGCGTGGCCGGGTGGACTACTTCACCCGCTATGAGGAGATCATCCACACCGAAGACCAATTGCTTGATCTGCTCAAAGGACACGCAGAGGATAACCTATACCTGGGGAGAGAGCAAGAGACGCTGCGCTGGGCCATTGGCTGTAGCGTTGGGGAACTCTCCGGGTGGCTGTTCCCGCTCACCCAACCAGAATAGCAGTACCTGCAAGCTACATCACAGGTCAAGCGCATGACTGTTTTGCAAGAGGCGTAAAAGAGAGACTGAGGGATGACGGAAGCGAGTCGACATATCCTCGTTTCCGTCACAAGGTAAGCAGAAAGAGTGACCAGCAGAAGGAGTAGAGGTTTTATGACGAGTACACACGACATAGGCCGGGCGAGTGAAACAGCCGTACTCAACAGGCTTGTACAGTTGGGCATGGAAGTGTTGCTACCCTGGTCATCTCATCTCGGATATGACTTGGCGTACTATGTTGTTGAGGAACACCGGAACTTCGGGTTTTTTGTACACAGAGAGTCAAGGTTAGTGCGCATTCAGGTAAAAACAGCACGTCTTGAACCTGATGGTTGCTCATTCGTTTTTAGCACCCAGTCTGTACGGCCTAAAAAAAGTCACAATGAGAGAAATGATTACGTAGGAATAGCGGAATACATAGCAGCTTATCTACCGTCTAATGGCAAGGTGTATATGATACCTGTGAATATTGCTCCAAAAAATACCGCTGTTCTTCGTTTTAGGGAATGTGGCTCTAGTTCTTCTCCTAAGTGGAAGGGTGGGGGAAGGGTCACATGGTGGGCAGAAGATTATGAAATATGATCCCATCCCTCGTAGTTCAGGGGTCATGTAGGAAGTTTGATACGATGCTCCTTACATACACAAATGGGCAAGGAGCGTAAAGGTCATCAGAATTCAGTTAAACCCTTAACGGATTTGCCAGTTTACTGTATAATCTGTCTCGAAACAGAAAAGGTTATACGCCTTTCTCTTACCTGATACTTGTGACTAAAGGATTGATTACATACCATGCTTATTACGCTGCCGTTGATATTATTTATGGTGCTGATGGAACTGTCGATTGGGGCATTTGCCGTATTGTTTTTGCTTGACTGGCGCAATATGGTCAAGCGCAGTTTTCTCGTCACCTATGCCTTTATTTACGTCTTTTTGACGGGGCTGACCTATTTGTTCCAGCAGGGTTTTTCGAACGCGCCGTTGCTCAACACGTTTGCTTTGCTTGACAAGGGGTGGACAGGGGCTTTGTCGCTGCCTTTATTACTCTTCTTCCTGCTGATGCTGCCGTATAC